>CAZMUE010000050.1:0-4668 GCA_964569725.1 uncultured Gammaproteobacteria bacterium | reverse complement strand
TTTTTCTTTAAAAACTCAACTTTTTGGTTTCTATAATTTAGAGAACATTCTTGCCAGCGTGGCCTTAAGCGCTGAATTAGGGATAGGAAAACAAGCCATCATTAAAGCATTAGAAACTTTTAAGGGAGTTGAAAAAAGGTTGGAATTAATGGCTCATAATCAAGGAATTTGGTTTTATAATGATTTTGCTCAATCGGCGCCCAGAATTGAAGCCAGCTTAAAGGCCTTGAAAGAGAAATTTCCCCAGCAAAAGATTTTAGTTGTTTTTGATCCTCATGCCGGTTTTTTGCAGAAGAAGAGTGGCCTTTTAGGTTTTGACCAGGCATTTTCTTTGGCTGACCAGATTTTGGTTTCAAAAATCTTCTTCAGGCCTGGTATTGAAAAACAAGAAAGGACTACGGGCAGGGAAATCATTACTAGGATTGGTCTAAACAAGGCAGTTTATCTGCCCCTGGCAGAAGAGATGATTAAAAAGGTTTATAGTTTCACAAAAACCCATAAGGTAGTAGTTTTTATGTCTTCTGGCGGTTTAAGAGGAGAAAAAATTCGGAAGCAAATAGTTGCCAAATTTAAAAAAGAAGCCTAAGATATTTTTACACGATGGCAAGACTGTTCATTAAAGGGGGAAAACCCCTAAACGGCGAAGTTTTGGTTAGGGGAGCGAAAAATTCTGGTTTTAAATTAGCGATTGCTTCTTTAATGGCTAATTCTCCTTCTTTAATCGGCAATTTTCCCAAGATAAGTGAAACGAGAATTACTTTTTCTGCCATGAAATCTTTAGGAGCCAGTTTTGAAGAGATTGGTGAGCATACTTTTAAGATTAATCCCCATGGTTTGAAAAAGAATCAGATTCCTTATGGGATTGGGGAAAAATCGCGTTCTTCAACCATGTTTGTCCCTTCCTTGCTCTTTCGTTTTGGCAGAGCTTCGGTGCCCTTGCCGGGCGGGGATAAGATTGGCGGCCGGCCAATTGACCGCCACCTTTTGGGTTTAGAGAAACTGGGAGTGAAAATAGAAAAAGAAGGCAATTGGATTCACTTTTCCACCCCAAATAAGCTTCAGGGTTGTCGCTATCGCTTTGAGAAGAATACCCATACCGGGACAGATACTTTAATCATGGCAGCTGCTTTTGCCGAAGGTGAAACAGTTTTGGAAAATGCCGCTAGCGAACCAGAGGTTGACGACTTGATTGATTTTATTAATAAAATGGGCGGCCAGATTAAAAGAGAGGATGAAAAAACGATTGTCATCCGAGGGGTTAAGAAATTTCAGGGCATTTCTCATGTGGTTTTGCCCGATCGTAATGAAGCGGTTACCTTTGCCTGCATTGCTTTGGGAACAGGAGGTAGAATTTCTATTTTTAACATTAGACCAGAAGATTTAACTGCTTTTACCGACAAGTTGCGCCAGACTGGAGCGAAAATAGAGATTGGGGCTAATGAGATTATGGTAGAAAGCGATAAGCTTTTGGCCACAGAAATAGAAACTACTCCTCACCCCGGCTTTATGACTGACTGGCAGCCACTTTGGTTTACTCTAATGACCCAGGCTAGAGGTAAAAGTAAAGTGGTGGAAAGAATTTATCCTTCAAGGTTTCATTTTGGCCAGGAACTGATCAAAATGGGGGCGAAAATAAAGTTTTTCAATCCGACTGTGGCTGATCCAGAGCAATATTATAATTTTAATAGCAACGAAGATCGGCCAGAATATTTTCACGGTGCCGAGATTTTTGGGCCCACTAAACTTAAAGCGGTTGAGGCAACGGTTAATGATTTACGGGCTGGCGCCACTTTAGTGATGGCTGGCTTAATTGCTGAGGGAACAACAGTTTTGGCTAAGGCAGAACATGTTTTTCGGGGCTACGAGAATTTTGTTGAGCGCCTGATCGCCTTAGGTGCGGAAATTAAAAAAGTAAGAGATAATAAAAACGGAGCCAATCATAAATCATGATTTTTTATCTAGGATTACTGATTTTTTCTTTTGTGGTCAACAGCATTCTCATCATTCCTTTTATTGATTTTCTTTATAAAGTCAAGTTTACTCGTCGTTGTCAAAGAACCAAGGACTTTTTAGGCAAAAAAACTCCTATTTTCGACAAATTACATGCCTGCAAGGCAGGGACTCCGGTTGGCGGCGGCATTCTGATGATTATTGCTACTTCTTTTCTTTATCTCCTTTTCTTTTTCCACGTGATTTATTCAGAGAGGAATATTGTTACCGCCTTTCCGATGAAAGATGAACTGAATATCCTTTTTTTCACCTTTATTTCTTTTGGTCTTTTGGGGCTCTACGATGACATAATGAAATTTTTCGAAGTAGAAAAAACAAGGTTTTTCGGCCTAAGGATGCGTCACAAAATGCTTTTAGAATTGATTTTGGGATTGGTAATTGGGGCAATGCTTTTCCTCAATCTAAAGATAGATTTCATCTATCTCCCTTTTTGGGGATCGTTTTATCTCGGGCCTCTGTACGTGATTTTTGCCGCTCTTTTGATCGTCTTTTTTGCTAATGCCTTCAATATTACTGACGGTTTGGATGGTTTATCCGCCGGAGCTTTGATGATTTTCCTTTTTTCATTTTGGATCATTTCCGCCGCCAGCCTGGATACGATTCTCTCGATTTTCATTTCTTTATGGATCGGCTCTCTAATTGCCTTCCTTTACTTTAATATCTACCCGGCCAGAATTTGGTTGGGAGACGTGGGGGCTTTATCTTTTGGGGCAACTATGGCTGTTGTTGGTTTACTTTTGGGGAAAATAGTACCGCTTTTCATTGTGGGTGGAATTTTTGTGGTGGAGGCCCTTTCCAGCCTGTTTCAGATTCTTTCTAAAGTAATTCGCAAAAAAAAGCTTTTTCCGGTGGCGCCGATTCACCTTTGGCTGCAGTTAAGAAAATGGGAAGAACCGAAGATTGTTATGCGCGCTTGGTTGGCAGGAATTATGTTGGCTGTTTTTGGCCTTTGGTTAGCTCAACTTTGAGAATGGTTCCTTTTAAAAGAGGTTTTTTTATTTTTCCTCAAGAATAAGCTCAACCTTAAAAGGTTCAAGAGAGAGAACTTCCATTTCTGCACCGCAATTCTGACAGTCAAGAATTTCGCCGACCACCACTAATTCATTCTTGGCTTCGAATTCTTGTTGACAATCAGGACAAGTGATTTTCATGTTTTCTCTTTGCTAAACAATGCTTTAAAGTATAATATAAAAACAATGGCAGGAGCAAGGGGAATTTGGCAATACGCTGAGGTTCTTCCCGAGATCAAATCAGAGTTTCGTTTAAGCTTGGATGAGGCCAAGACGCCCCTCAATGAGGACCAGGGCATTTTCTTTAAGAGGGAAGATCTTAACCCCACGGGTTCTATTAAGGATCGCGGCTTAGCCTTTCAGGTTTCCTGGGGTTTTGAAAACGGTTTTAGGCTCTTTGGCATTACCTCTTCAGGCAACGCCGCTTTTTCAGCGGCACAATACGTTTCCCTGATCCCTAAGGCGAAATTAAGAGTTTTTGTCAGCCCAAAAATCAATAAAAGCAAGTTGGACCTTTTAAAAAAGCAAAAAAACCTTGATTTGGAAGTTTCCCGTCGGCCCAACAGTTCGTGTTGGCGTTGGGCCAAGGAGAATCATGCCTACAATCTTCGTCCCTCAATCGACTCTTTGGGGGCAACTGGTTTTATGACTTTAGGCCCAGAAATAAAAGAACAGCTGCCAGAAGTAAGCGCTATTTTTATCCCTGTTAGTAGTGCTACTGCTTTTACCGGTATGGCTGAGGGATTGCGAAAAATGGTCCTGAAGCCAAAAATTTATCTAGTTCAGCCAGCAAGTTGTCCCTGGTTGGCTCAGCATTGGGATCATGATTTTGAAATTGAAGGAAAAATCCTCGCTGATGCTATTGTGGCCCAATCCTTACCGAGAAAAAAACAGGCGATTGAACTAGTGGAATATTTCAATGGCCAGGGCTTGGTGGTTGATAACCAAGAAATTGAAAAATGGCACCGATTTCTAAGAGGAAAAGGAACGACGGTTTCCTATGAGGGCGGTTTGGCCTTAGCTGGATTAAAGAAAGCGGAAAAAAGCGGCCTAAGAATAGGTCAGAAACCAATGGTGATTTTAACTGGGCAATGGCGAGGTTATCCAGACTTAGAAAAATGAAGATTTTAACTGAAAAACCAATTTTTTACCTGGGATTAAACGTTTTTCAGGGTTTAGGCCCAGAGCTTTTTTTACCAAATTATCATTTGGTTTGTTTGGATCATGACGAAGCCGTGGAAGCCCTAAGGAAAAAAGATCTGAAAATCTTTTCTCTGGCAGAAAAGCTGGATTCAAAAAATTTACCCCTAAGAAACACTGGCCAATTGCTTCTCAATCCTTTGATTCAAGACTATATTAATAAACAGAGCAAAGGAGAAGCGCCGGCAATTATTTACTTCAAACCTTCTAAAAAAATTGACTTTATTTTAAAAAAGCGAGGCTGGATTAGCTTAAACAACAGTGGAGAAATGAATCGGCAGTTTGAGAATAAGATAAGCTTCTTGGCGCTAGCCCAAAATCTCGGCATAAAGGCGGTGCCAGGAGAGATAGTCGAAGGTCAGACAAATTTTAGAGAATTGGTTAGGAAGTATGGGCCGAGATTAATTCTACAGACCGCTTATAGCTGGTCAGGGAGAAAAACTTTTTT
>CAZMUE010000049.1:0-4682 GCA_964569725.1 uncultured Gammaproteobacteria bacterium | reverse complement strand
CATCAGGAATTTAATCTGTCGCCAGGAGTGACTTGCGGGCGCCAATGGCCAACGGATTTAGATAGGGCCTCGCTAACAGCTATTAAAAACATAACTTTAAAATGGGGGGATTATTTATATCGTCAAGGGTTTAAAGGCTTTTTTGGCCTTGATTTTATTGTTGATAAAAGCGGCGAGATCTTTTTAGAAGAGTGTAACGCCAGATTTACGGCCTCAGCCCCTTTTTATACCTATCTGCAGACAATGGTCGGTCAAGAATCGCTTTTGGCCCTTCATTTAAGAGAGTTTCTTGGTTTAGAGATTAAAGAATTAACTAATTACGAGCAACCGCTGATTAATGGTTCAGAATTTAATTTTAAATCTCCTTTTAAAAAAGGAATTAGCTTCAACTCGAGCCTAAGAAGCGGGCTTTATTCCTGGCAGGGATCAGCCTTGGGCAGAAAGGGGGATTTTTCTTCTTATGAGGCTCTTAAAGAAGAAAACGATTTTCTAATTGCCTTCACTCCGCCAGAAAGAACAGTTTATCAATACGACGAATTGTTCAGATTTAATACCTTAGCAAGAATTGTTGATAGATCTGGTAATCTCCTGCCGCAGGTTTTATCCTTAATCAAACAAATTAAAGATAAATTGGTTTTTAAAGACAGCGAATAAATTAATGGTTAATTCTAAAAAGAATTACCGCGAGGTCCGTTTTCTTTTCCTCTCGGTTCTGATAATGCTTTTTATCGGTCTAGTGCTTATCGGCGATGTTTCACCAGTAGAGGCTTATCAGAATTTTGGCGATCGTTTTTATTTTCTTAAAAATCAAGCTCTTTGGGCAGGATTAGGCCTATTAGTTTTAGTTGTCTTTGCCAGAATCAGCTATCGTTTTTGGCAAAAAATTTCCTTTTATCTTTTTGGGGCTTCGGTTCTGCTTCTAATTCTGGTGTTGATTCCTGCTTTCGGTAAAGAAGTTTACGGGGCCAGGCGCTGGCTTGATTTTGGCCCGATTGGTTTTCAGCCGGCAGAATTAGTCAAATTCGCCCTGATTACCTATTTTGCGACTCTTTTTTCTAGAATAGAGAAAAGAAGTTTCTCCAATTTTATTATTCCCGTTGCCCTGATCGGTTTTCTGGTTATGCTCGAGCCGGATTTGGGGACAACAATCATTATTTTCAGTTTAGCCTTGGCAATTTATTTTGTGGCTGGTAGCAAACTTCACGAGATTACCCTTTTGGGGATTGGGGCGATTCTCTTGGGGGGGATTTTGATCTTAACTTCACCATATCGGCTAAACCGATTATCGGCCTTCATCAATCCGGATCTTGATCCTTTGGGAAAGTCTTATCACATCAGGCAAATTATTCTCACCTTAGGTTCTGGAGGTCTTTTCGGCTTGGGTTTTGGCAAATCAAGGCAGAAATTTCAATACGTGCCCCAGGCGACAACAGACTCAATTTTGGCTCTTTTGGGTGAAGAATTTGGTTTTGTGGGGATTCTAATCATCCTGGCGGTTTTCTCTTTTCTTGTTTTTCAGGCCTTTATGATTGCCAAAAAGAGCGATGATCTTTTTGGCAAACTTTTGGCAACTGGCTTTTCGGTTTGGTTGGCGATTCAGGGCCTGCTTAATTTAGCCAGTATTTGTGCTCTGGCGCCCCTGACCGGGGTTCCTTTTCCCTTCATTTCCTACGGCGGCTCTTCCTTAGTCAGCCTTTTGGGGGCAGTTGGCGTCTTAATTAACATTGGAAAAAGGGTAAAATATTAAGAAATGATTAAAAGAATGGTTATTACCGGAGTCCATCCTGGCGCAGAGACGGCTTTTTGCGAGTTTGTTAACCAGAAGAAAGATTGGCAGGTCTTTTTTGTTGGCAGGAAATATTTACCTGGTTCAAAGAAAATCCCTCCAGAGCAGAAAGCGGTAGAGGGGTTAGGAATTAAATATTTTCCTTTAGACGCGGGCAAGATAGAAAGAAGGATTGGCTTAAGTTTTGTTTTCAATCTTTTGAAAATTCCTCTAGGATTTCTTAAGGCTCTTTCTTTAATTTCAAAGATAAAGCCAAAAGTGGTAGTTTCTTTTGGCAGTTACACTTCAGTGCCAGTTGTTTTGAGCGCTTGGCTTTTAGGCATTCCCAGCTTAACCCACGAACAGACGCCGACGATCAATCTTTCTACAAAAATCAACGCCCTTTTTGTTAAAGCAGTTGCCGTTTCTTTTCCAGAAACGGTCAAAAGATTTCCGCAGAACAAAGCTTTTTATACCGGAAATCCGATCAGAAAAGCTGTTTTTGAACAAAAAAATACTCAATTTAAAGATTTAGCTGAAGTTTTGAGCAAAACTAAAAAAAAGCTGCTTTGCGTGGTCGGCGGTAATCAAGGCGCGGCGGTCATAGATTTGGCCATCCAAAAAATCATTAATCAGTTAACTGAAGATTTCCTGATTCTTCATCAAGTCAGGCAAGACCATCTTCAGGAATTCAAAAAATTAAAGAGTGACTATTATTGGCCAGTTGAGTTTATTGAAGATATGGGTTGGGCGCTTCATCGAGCTGATTTGATTGTGGCCAGGGCCGGAGCCAATTTTATGTTTGAGTTTCTCGCTTTGGAAAAGCCAGTCTTAATGATTCCTTTAACTTGGGCGCAGAAGTCAGAGCAAGAAAAAAATGCCCGTTTCTATCAAGAAGTCGGTTTAGGAGAAGTTATTTGGCAGAAAGATCTGTCTCCGTCTTTGCTTTTAGGGAAGATAAGGCAAATGAACGAACGAATTTCCGAATATAAACTTAAAAAAGAATTAAATCTGGTCTTGGGAAAGGATGAGGCGAATCAAAAGCTTTTTGATTTAGTAAAGAGGTTTGTTTAGCAGTTGATATGAAAATTATAAAATGGTTGGGAGCGCTTTTGATCCTGGGAGTCCTTACTTTTTTAGCCTGGATTTTAATAACTTCTAGAAATAAGATCATTGATCCTAGCCACCCTGATTTCAAAAAGAAATTTGAAATTGCTTCTATCTTGGAGAAAAAAGATTTAAAAGCAGTTGATTTTAATTTCATTCCTGAGAAGCAATTAAAAGTTAAGCTGGAAAGCGGGACGGAGGCGATTTTTTCCCTGACTAAAGACTTGGAATCCCAGGTTGCCTCTTTACAATTCATTTTAAGAGACGCTAAAATAAAAAATAGACAGCTTAAATTAGTTGATTTAACTGGGGACAATCCTTATGCCTCGTTCTAATTTGATTAGCGGTATCGATATCGGCAGTAGTAAGATTTCTACGGTGGTAGCTCAGCACTTTCCCGAAGAAGAACGGATTAATATTATCGGTGTTGCCAGCACGCCAGCAAAGGGGATCAGAAAAGGCCAGATTGTTAACATTGAGGAGGCTACGGAATCTTTAACCGAGAGCGTTGAAGCCGCAGAAAGGATGGCTGGTTACGCCATTAATCAGGCTTTGGTTTCATTAAATGCTCCCCATATTACCTCTTTGAATTCTTCGGGAGTGGTGGCAGTTAGCGATCCTCGAGGAGAGATTAATCAGGATGATGTTGAGAGGGTTATTGAAGCGGCCAGGGCTATTTCTTTGCCTTCATCAGTAGAAATTATTCACGTGATCCCGCGCCAGTTCACGGTTGATGGTCAAGAAGGAGTAGTCCAGCCAGTAGGAATGACTGGAGTCAGGCTAGAAGCCCAAGCTCACATTATCACCGCCTCAGCACCGGCAATTAAGAATCTGGATAAGTGTCTTGATGAAGTGGGCATTAAGGCAAGTGCTTTGGTTTACAGTGGTTTAGCCACAGCAGAGGCGGTTCTTTCGGAAACAGAGAAAGAATTGGGGGTGATTTTGATAGATGTTGGTGGAGCAACCACCTCTTTAACGATTTTTATTGAGGGTTCGCCTTGCCATTCAGTAATTTTGCCGATTGGTGCTATCAATGTTACTAACGATTTGGCCATTGGTCTGAGAGTTTCTTTAGAGGATGCCGAACAAGTTAAGCTCAAATTGAGCGCGGAAAAAGAAAAAAGCCTTAAAAAAGGCAAAAAAGAAGATCCGGATGATGAGGTTTTTCTTAAAGACTTAGGAATCGTTAATTATGAAAATAGAAAGATCTCTCAAAAAACCGCCATTGAGGGAATTATTAAACCAAGGCTTGAGGAAATTTTTTCCCTGATTAGAGAAGAAATCAGAAACAGTGGTTTTGGTGGCATGACTCCGGCAGGGCTGGTGATTACCGGCGGTGGAGCCTTGACTGTCGGAGTTAAAGAATCATCTCAAAAAATTCTTTCCCTGCCAGTGAGGATTGGTTATCCTAGAGAAATGGGCGGTTTGGTAGAGGATGTTTTGACGCCCACCTATGCTTCTTGTTTAGGCCTAGTTCTTTACTCTTTGAAGATAAAAGAATTTTCTGGTCGTGAAGGCGGGAAATTATTTGATTTAAAGGATTTTGGTAAGAAAATTCATTTTAGGGGTTTTGCCAATAAAATTGCTGGCTTGATTAAGCCTCTTCTGCCCTAAAAGGCGGTGGACTTTTGCGATTATTCAGCTTATAATCTTAAAAATGGCTTTTGTTAAACCAGTCCTAACTCAAGCTGCCCAAATAAAAGTTGTCGGTATCGAGGGCGGCGGCGGAAATGCGGTTAATTCCATGGTGTATGAGGGCCGTATTTCTGGGGTAGATTTTATTGTGGTCAACACTGATGCTCAACCCCTG
>CAZMUE010000048.1:0-4688 GCA_964569725.1 uncultured Gammaproteobacteria bacterium | reverse complement strand
CCCTATTCCCTTAAAACAAAGGCCTCTTCTGGGGCAGCCGCGACGCCAACTAAACCAGCGGCTCCGACTGGAGTTACCGCTGTCCCTACGAGTCAGCCGACAGCCGGAGCAGCCCTGACAAGTTGCGTGGAATCGGAATTCAAAGAGAAATTTGGTACTGCTGATTCCAGGTATGATTTGGATAAGAATGGGGTAGTAAACACGGCCGATTGGATTAAATGCCTCCAAACTTTTAAATAGCCCCTGTCCGCTGATTTCCTCTTGTCATTCTCTTGTTTTCGGGTTAAACTAGTTTTAAGATAGGTTTTAGGCTAGAGGAAGGGGGTGTTTTCTAGTGGGATTAACAGTAAAAAAGCAAAAAGGTGAAACCAAAGATGAGCTCATTTTCAGATTTAAGAAAGAATTCCTGAACGAGGGTTTAGACGAAGAAATTCGCAAAACCACATGTTTTGTTTCTAAGGCGCGACAGGATTACGAGAGGAAGCGCCAGATCAGGAGACAGGAGAAATTTAATAAAAAACTGAACAAATGATCATCGAAAAAATACAAGCAGACTTGAAACAAGCTCTAAAAACGGGCGAAAAAGAAAAAGTAAACGCCCTACGCTACCTTTTGTCTTTAATAAAGAACAAAGCACTAGAGTCAAGTTTACCTTTGAATGACGAGGCAGTCTTAGCGGTCTTGCAAAAGGAGATGAAGCTCAAGAAAGAGGCTCTAGAGGCTTTTAAAAAAGGACAACGCCAAGATCTGGCAGACCAGGAAGAAAAGGAGATTGGTGTCCTGGCCGCTTATTTGCCCGAAATGCTTTCAGAAGAAGAGATAGAAGAAGCAGTTAAGGAAATAATCGCTAAGCAGGGTACTTCTGACTTCGGCAAAACCATGAGAGAAGCAATGATTGAGTTTAAAGGTAAAGCCGAGGGAGCGATGGTTAGTAGTGTGGTTAAAAAACTTCTTTCTTAGGCGAGATGATCAAGGTTTTAATCTATAAAGACCCGCGTTATCCGCTTGAGGTAAAGAAAATTAGGCAAAAAGCCAAAGAAATTCTTTCGGGGTTAGGCCTAAAAGATCGCGTTGAATTAAGCCTAGCTTTTGTCGGCGCCAGGAGAGCGAAAAAACTCAATCAAGAATTTCGCCAGCAAGACTATTTTCCTGAAGTTCTTTCTTTTTCTTTAGAAGAGCCCCGAGCTGAGGATGGCTTTTTAAGATTAGGAGACGTGATGATTTGTTTTCCTCTTGCCAGAGAAATGGCCAGGAGGGAAAATAGAATGCTAATGGAAGTTCTCGCTGATCTTTTAGATCATGGCATTAAAAATTTAGTGAGGCATTCTGCTTAAAGACTGACAAATGGCGGTTTTCTATACTAAATACCGACCCCAGACCGTAGAAGACCTAGATTCAAATTTAGCCAGGGAAAAGCTTAAAAAGATTCTTTCTCAAAAAAAGATTCCTCAAGGTTTTCTTTTTGCCGGGCCCAAGGGGATTGGTAAAACCTCAAGCGCGAGGATTTTTGCCAAAGCCATTAATTGTCTGAAACCCAAAGGTATTGAGCCTTGTAATCAATGCCAACTTTGTGAGGAGACTAATAAGGGAAGAAATCTAGACGTTATTGAAATCGATGCTGCCTCTAACCGGGGTATTGACGATATCCGCTCTCTTAAAGAGAAAATTGCCCTAGCTCCAGTTAAAGCCAAATATAAAGTCTATATTATTGACGAAGTCCATATGCTGACTAAAGAGGCCTTTAATGCCCTTTTAAAGACTTTAGAAGAGCCGCCTCCACACGTCATTTTCATCCTGTGCACCACTGACCCAGAGAAAATTATTCCCACCGTACTTTCTAGGCTAACTAGGATTGATTTTAATCGGGCGACAGGGGAGGAGATAAGGCGCTGTCTGAAAAGAGTTGCCCAAGAAGAAAAACTTAAAGTCAGCGAAGAAAGTCTTGATCTGGTTGCCAAAGTCGCTGACGGGAGTTTTCGCGATGCCCATAAAATCCTGGAGCAATTAGTCATTGAGTGCGGCCAAAGCGTTGATTTTGAGGCCTGCCAACTGAGTTTGGGAAGGATCTCAAGAAGCTTGCCTCAAAACCTCTTGAATTTAATCATCGAAAGAAAAACCAAAGAGGCAATTGGTATTATTGAGGAGATTAACGATCGGGGGGTTAATTGGGAAAGCTATTTGAAAGAATTGATGGAGCTTTTAATGGGAAAGATTCTTGCTGGATTGGATAAAAAGGGTGCCCACCAAAGAGAACTGAAATTGATGGAGCTTTTAATGAAGGTTGCTAGCGAACAGAGGTTTACCTTGTTGCCTCAATTGCCCTTGCAAATAGCGGTTATAGAGTTTATTGGTGAAGATAGATCCTTGCCGCCTGAAGAATTAAAGTCAAAAGCTGGAGATTTGCCCCCAAAACAACCCAAGGTTCAGATTAAGAAAGAGCCAGAAACAAAAGAAGAGAAGAGAGCTTCTGCAACAAAAATTGACGCTAAAACAGTTTCGGATAAGTGGGCAGAGATTTTAGCTTCAGTGAAGCCAATGAATCATTCGGTAGAGGCCTTTTTGAAAGCAGCCAGGCCGGCGAAGGTTGATGATAGTGGTTTGGTGATTGAGGTCTTCTATAAATTCCATAAAGAGAAGCTGGAACAGCCCAAGAATAAGCAGATTATTGAAGCGGCCCTGGAAAAGATCTTTGGTAAGAGCCTGAATATTAGGTGTTGTCTAGGGGAAAGAGGAGAATTGCCCCAGAAAACAGCCGTCAGTAAGCCTCCTGAGAGTGACGGTGTTACTGCAAAAGCTGGAGAAGGAGAAGAAGACCTTTATGAGATTGCCAAACAGATCTTCGGCAAATAGCAGCTTTGGTATGATAAACTTAATCATTAGGCACAGATTGTTTTTATTATTGTTTTCGACTGGAGGAGAAAATGATTTTTGACAAGTTAAAGCAAGTAGGCGAATTAAAAAAGCTAAGAGATCAGGCTATGTCTTTGAAAAAAGCCTTGGCTCAAGAGGAAATCGTTATTGAGGAGAACGGGATAAAAATTGTAGTTTCCGGGGAGCAGAAAGTTAAAGAGTTAACGATTAATGGTGAGTCTAATCGGGCCCTAGTGGAAGTAGTTAATAAGGCTCTCAAAAAATCTCAAGAAATTGCTGCCAAAAAGCTCCAAAGTATGGGCGGATTAGGCTCATTGGGTTTTTAAACAATGAATAGATTACCAAGGTCTATCCGTAATCTGATTGATCATTTGCAAAGACTGCCTGGAGTTGGGCCCAAGACGGCTGCCAGACTAGCTTTTTATCTTCTTAATTTTCCTCAGGCATATTTAGCTAATTTCGCCCAAGCGATTGTTGATTTAAAACAGAAAACCAAAAGATGTTCTATTTGCCACGGGATTGACGAAAAAAACCCTTGCCAAATTTGCAGTGATCCCAAAAGAGATAAAAAAATAGTTTGTGTGGTGGAAAGAGCTTTAGATATTCTGGCGATTGAAAAAACTGGTCGTTATTCCGGGGTTTACCATGTTTTAGGAGGAGCCATTAACCCTCTGGAGCAGATCGGCCCTGATAATTTGACGATTAAGGAACTTTTAGAGAGGATCAAAGAAGGATTTATTAGAGAAGTGATTGTTGCCACTAATCCGACGATGGAGGGAGAAGCGACGGCCATGTTTCTTAAATCGGAAGTCGCGAAAATAACTAAAGGCAATGGTTTTAAAGAGGAAATTAAGGTAACCAGAATTGGTCACGGCTTGCCCATTGGTGCTGATTTAGAGTATGCCGATGAGTTGACTTTGACCAAGTCTTTGGAAGGGAGGCAGAATTTCTAAATGCCTACTAAGGTTGATCCGAAACTAATTCAATTGATTAGACAAAATGCTAGAGATTCTGTGGAGATCGGAAAAGACGTTCCCGAAGAAAACCTCAAGTTGGCAGGGGAGGCACCCAGGGTAATCTTAAAACCAAGAAACGTGGAGGCAGAGATAGGAGAGGTAAGAGAAAAAAGAGAAGAAGAGAAAGAACACCAACGATTTCTTGAAGAGATGAAGAAAAAACAACAAGAAGAGCAGGCTGCTGCTAAAGAAGAAGCAACACCACCTCTTTCTAAAGGCAAAAGGCCTAGGGGTCTGGCACCTTGGGTGGTTAGGCCAGGAACAAAAGAAGTTGTTAAGGGGGGGATGTAATGAAAATATATTTTTATAACACGCTTACCAGGAAAAAAGAACTATTTAGGCCAATAAAAAAAGGCTTTGTGGGTGTTTACTCCTGCGGACCGACAGTTTATTGGAATCAGCATCTTGGTAATATGTACGCCTACGCCCAATGGGACATTTTGCTTCGTTTTCTGCAGGCTGTGGGCTATAAAACTAAGTGGGTCATGAATATTACCGATGTTGGCCACATGACTTCAGATGAAGATATGGGCGAAGATAAGATGGAGAAGGGAGCCAAGAGAGAAGGGTTAAATGTTTGGCAGATTGCGGACAAGTATATTGTCCAGTTCCTAGGAAGCATGGACCTTCTCAATATTAGAAAGCCAGATGTTTTATGTCGAGCTACTGATCATATCGCGGATCAAATTGCCCTGATCGAGAGGATAGAGAAAAATGGCTTTACTTATAAAACAAAAACCGGCCTAGTTTTTGATACTAGTAAATTTTCCAACTATGCTGATTTTGCTAAACTCGATTTAA
>CAZMUE010000047.1:0-4812 GCA_964569725.1 uncultured Gammaproteobacteria bacterium | reverse complement strand
GGTGAAAGTTGAGCCGAGATTATTAAAGGTAGCCACCATACTGTTAAAGTCTAGAGAAGACATGCCTGTTTGGTGACTACCGCCATAATAGGTGGCGATTACTCCCTGCTCTTGGGCTGAAAAGCTGATCGGTAAAGAAGTCAGGGCTTTGGCGGAAATGCCGAAAAGAGTTCCGTAAGCCAAGAACCTTTCCCAAAGAATCACTGAGTCAACTGGGTAACTTTTTGTAACCGAATAATCTTTCAGCCATTTTTTAAAGGCTAACCATTCTCCGGTTTCCTTTCTCCCCTTTTCTGTCCTTTTCTCAGCATGGAGGGCAAAGAGGTTTAGGATAATAATAAGGAAAATTTCTAAAAGAAAAGCTGGGAAAAATAGAATCGCCATTGGCGAGAAACTCGTCATTTTCCCCGAAGCAATAATGCCGATGATAAGTAACAAAAAAGAGCTTCCCATTCCATAGGTAATCCCGCGGTTCTTTACTTTGGTCAGGCGATGGCCGCTTTCTTCTAAATAGTCTTTTTTCCTTAACTGGGCTAAGGCTTTTTTCTGAAAGCTTTGGAAGAACTCATAGCTGGTCATCCGGTTTAGTCTGGTATATTTGCTGATTTCTGAAAAGTTGACCTTTTCTTTTCCTTTACCTGCTTTATTGAAAATGAAGTCCAAAAAGCTTTTTTCAAAGCTTTGGGGTTTTTCTTTATTAAAATTCTCTCCTTTGGCCAAAGAATACTCATATTTGCTTAAGGCGAAAAGGCTTTTCTTTTTCTCTTCTCTTTGAATCTTAATCGCCCGACGCTGAACCAAATCAAGTACTGTGGCCAAAAAAACCTTGGAAGAAAACTTGGGCTGCATTTTAATTAAGCCCTCAACCATGGCCGGAGGCAGTTCCGAAGGCGGTTCGTGAAGAGTGTTAGACAAATTAGGCGGCCTTATCGGTAAATCTCTTCCCTTCTGCCACCATTCTTTAAGATACTGATAGCAGCCGATTAAAAACATTGTCAGGGAAATCAGAACAAGGATGGCGCTGAAAATAAAACTAATGACTGAGAATCTTCTTTCCCTTTCGGTTTGGCGGATAAAAGCCTCTTCCTCGCTTAAAAGATCTGCTAGAACTTCTTGGCGCGGATAACCATTGAAAACAAGGTTTCTGGAAAAAAGGAAGCGGATTTCCAGAAACTTTTTAGCAGGCAAATAGTCAAGAGAAAAATCGCATTGGGAGCTCTTCGGCAAAGAAACCTTTCCTGAAAGCGGCCCATGGCCAAAACACCAAAGTTCATCGCTCTTGGCCTCTCCAGGAAGAATGATTCTGCCCGTAATATTTCTGCTTGGTTTTTCCCAATCATCACCAACAAATTGCCAATAGAATTCGGCAATATCTGGGTGAAGCAAAATCCCGTCCTTAACCCGATAGCTGATCGTAAAGGTCTTGCTTTGATCACTAGCTCTATAGAACCATTTCAAATACAGCTTACCCTCTTTCTGACCAAAGCAATAAGTGCCAGGATTGCCAAAACAACTCTGGTCAAGGCGATAAAGACTGTCCTCGCCAGCCACGCCAATCCCGTCTATCTGATAGGGCCATTTGCCTAAGTCAAACCAACGGTCAGCCCAGGAAAAGGAACCTTCAAAATCATAAGTGCGCTTTTCCGCAACTGAAAAAGAACCGTCTTTATTGATTTTCACAGAAAAATCAACTTTTGAAAAAGAATAATCTTTGGCTAAAACAGCCCGAGGAAATAGAAAGACAATCAAAATAATTAGGAAAAAAGTTATTTTCTTCATTGACAAAGCTTTTCTATCTCCAAAAGAATCTCTTCTAATTTTGCCAGGGCTTTTTTTTGATCTAGGCCACCCAACACCCAATCAGCCCCGGTTAAGCCAGTTGGCTTGCCAATACCAATTCTAAGACGCCAAAAATTTTTAGTTTTTAGGACTTTTACGACTGATTCCACCCCATGATGGCCAGCCGGACCTTTACCAAACTGCAATCTGTAATCCCCTAACTCTAAATCTAGTTCATCATGGATTGCCAGAAGATTATCTGCTCTTACTTTATAGTAATTAACTATTTTTTGCACCGCTTTGCCAGATTCATTCATAAAGGTTAAGGGTTTGACCAGAATAAGATTCTGATCAAAAGCAACTGCTGAAAAAAGCTTTTTGCTTTCTTTAAAAGAGAGTCTCTTTCTCTTGGCTAATTCTTCCAGAACTATAAAGCCAATATTGTGGCGACTCTGCTGATATCCCTTACCGGGGTTACCCAAACCGAGAATCAACCACCTTCTGACTGGCTTATCTAAATTTTTCATTTTCTGCCTAAATAATTCTAACACCCTTTTTTCTTGGTCTTCAGGATGAAACTTGATGAGATGTTCAGTAACTACTTCTGTTGTCCTCCTCTTCCTCATTAGAAAAAGCTGTAGTTTATAGAAAAAGTTCTCAATTAAATGCATTGGGTAAATAATTTTTAACCCATTTGTTAGCCGCAAGAAATCTCTGATAAGTTTTATTTTTGTCAACTAACGGCCTCACCTGAGAAATCTCATGAGCCAAGAAGAGATTTTGCTTCTTAAAACCCAGATGATCTTCTTCTAAAAATAAATTCAGGCAAATCTTATCTTTAAAGACTTTATCCTGGGGCTTGCGCCGCACCCCTAGAAGATTTAGGAGTATCGTAATTAAGAATCTCGTCGTCCACAACCAGCCAGAAGCAGTGATAATAAGGAAATCAATATCATCATCTTCTTTAGCATTTTCCATTGCCAAGGCGCCGGTAATGCCCACAAATTTTACTAAAGGAATTATCCCAGCAATACGGCTTATTTTTCTAGCTTTGATAAATTTTTTTGCAGAATATTTTTCTCTTTGTTTCCTAAGAATAACTAGCTCTCTTTTGTCATTGAGAGAATAAAGCCCTTTTATTTTTTTGAAATCTGAAAGCGCTTTTTCAAAATTTAATTTACTCGGAAGCTCTTTCTTCTCCCAAATCAACCACTGCCAGACCTCTTCTGGTTTCAAGGGATAATCAAAAATATCAGCATAAAGAAGAGTCTTAATAATTGCGGATTTCACGATTCAATAGTAGCACACTAGAAATCAATTTCTCTTTGGCTAAAGGGTTTTCTTCTCCTGGCGGCTATTTTTAGAGCCGTCCCCCGTATATACTCAAAATCAGACCCTGCTTGCTCTCTCGCGCATCTGACTTTTTCTATTAGAACAAAGTCTTTTTCCAGAAGAGGAACCAGACAACCCTCTGACCTCCATCGCCAAGCAACCCTGTCCGCAATATCTCGCAGAGGACGAACAGATTCTTCAATCAAAACTTTTCCCCCGTCCCTTACCAAAAAGCTTCCTGTTTTCCCAAATTTGTGAAGAATTATCTGTCTTTCCGTGGAGCTCATAGTTTAATGTCATATAATAACATGTTATCTGTGAAATTGACAAAGCTAAAGTTGTTTCTTACAATTAAGCCACGCCGAGGTAGCCAAGGTGGTCACGGCACGAGTCTGAAAAACTTGGGATGTCAGTTCGACTCTGACCCTCGGCACTATTCCTTTTTCTTCAGATGAAAATTCTTAAAGGCAAACCAGAGGCAGAAATTATTTCTGAAAGTATTAAAAACCTTAACCAAGGAGGCTTAATCATCTACCCAACCGAAACCTGCTATGGATTAGGCGTTGACGCTACTAACGCCAAAGCTGTTAATAAAGTCTTTATCTTTAAAGGCGGCAAAAGAAAAAGACAAATCAGCATTGCTGTAGCTGATCAGAAAATGGCTGAGAAATATGTCTTTCTTAACAAGACTGCCCTTAACCTTTATCATCATTTTTTGCCCGGTCCCCTGACAGTTGTTTCCAAAAGCAAGGCGAAAACAGATCGCAGACTAGAGTCCAAACAGGGAACCTTGGGAATCAGAATTCCTAAACATGATCTACTTTTAAAAATTCTCAAGGCTTTTGGCAAGCCGATTACAGCTACCTCGGCCAATATTTCTTCTGGCAAAAATCCTTACCAAATTAAAGACGTTTTCGATCAGATTTCAAATAGAAAAGAAAAACTGATTAGCCTTATTATTGATGCTGGCAGGCTTCCCTTTAATCCACCCTCAACCGTAATTGACACTACTCTTAATGAACCTCAAGTTCTGCGCCAAGGAGAAATTGATTTTGATAAACTCGGGGCTAAAAATGTCATTAGTAGTTCTGCAATACAAACCCAAAGAATCGCTGCTTCTTTAATCAAGAATAATCTTAAAAATCTAGGGCAAAAAACCCTTGTTTTCGCTCTTCAGGGCGAATTAGGTGCAGGCAAAACTCAATTCGCTAAAGGTCTTGGCCGAGGTCTGATGATCAAGGAAAAAATTGTCTCCCCTACTTTTACTATTATCATGGAGCACGATTATAAAAACGGTGTTTTCTATCATATCGATGCCTGGCGACTTGCTTCAGAGCCACAGGCTCTGGCTTTTATTAAAGACTTCCTCAGGCCTGGCAACGTCATTGCCATTGAGTGGGTTCAAAAAGGGAAGGAACTGCTTAGAAGCCTTAAACACAAGAAAAACCTCAAAGTATTTCTCATTGATGTTAGCCATCAGGATAAAAATACCAGGCTAATCAAAATTGCTGAGGGCTAACCTTGACGCAAAGCAATTTCTTCTCCATAATGTTTTTATGGTCGTCTCTCGGAAAAATTTAGGCATTATCCAAATTCCTCTTATCATTGCCGGCCTAATCATTGCTGTCGGCATTCCTGCGGCTTTAAAATTAGTTCAACAAAGACAAGAAACTCGAGGCAGGGCCGCGGAATTGGCTGATG
>CAZMUE010000046.1:0-4954 GCA_964569725.1 uncultured Gammaproteobacteria bacterium | reverse complement strand
GAGAGTTTTTGCCCAGAGGCAGCCTCGGGGGATTTTCCACGTGGTCGGTGGTCATCAGTCGCCCTACGAAATGGCCAGGACGATTGCTGAAGTTTTTGGTCACGATCCAGATCAAGTAAAGCGGGGCAGCTTGGCAAAATATTTGGAAACTCAGCCTCCTGGTTCCCGACCTTGGCAGAGGAATCTGGCCCTGGGCCATCAGAAGCTGAGCGATGAATTAGGCGTAGCGATGAGGAATTTGAGAGAAGCATTATTAGAAATGAAAAAGCAAACGGAGATTTAATGAAAGCAATTATTACCTGTGGCGGTAAGGGAACCAGAATGCAGCCGTTGACCTTTTCCATGAATAAACATTTCATTCCTTTGGCCAACAAGCCTTTGATTTTCTATGCAATTGAAACCGTGACTGAGGCTGGCGTTAAAGAAATCGGCATTAACTATAATCCTGGCCAATTAGAAGAAATTAAAAGCTGGTTGGGGGATAAAAACAGGTGGGGGGTTAAGTTTCATTTTATTCTCCAGGATCGGCCAGCCGGTTTAGCTCATATTATTCAGGTTTCCCAGGATTTTCTTAAGGGTGAGAAGTTCATTATGCATCTAGGAGATAATATTTTTTACGGCGGCATCAGGTCTTTGGTTGATTATTTCCTGAAAAATAAACTTAACGCCTTGGTGCCGATGTTGCATCATCAGGAGAATTCCAGAATGGGGGTGCCCTACTTTGACAAAAAGGGGAGGTTGGTTAAGCTGGTTGAGAAACCAAAGAATCCGCCTCACGACCTGGCTATTCCCGGACTCTATTTATTCGACAGTAATGTTTTTAAATGTTTTTCTGGAAAAGATAGTATCAAACCCTCAGCCCGAGGAGAGCTAGAAATAGTTTCGCCTTTCCAATGGTTGATTGACCGTGGGTACAGGGTGGAAGCAAAAGAGTTTTCCGGAATTTGGAAAGATCCTGGGAAATTCAATGATTGGCTAGATACCAATCAATTTCTTTTGGATAAAGAAATTCAAACTAACCTAAAAAGCAAGTTGGGTAGGAATACCAAAACTGAGGGGAGAATTAAGATTGGTAAAGGATGCAAGATTAGAAATTCTTTTTTAAGAGGGCCGATTATTATCGGCGATAAGGTGATCATTGAGAATTCTTTTATTGGTCCCTATTCTTCGATTTGGGATGAGGTAAAAATCATTGACGCCAAAATGGAGAATTGTGTATTGATGAAAAGGGTTTTAATCCAAGAGCCGACGAAACCCTTAGATACTTGTTTGATTGGCGAGGAGAGTATTATTCAAGGCGGGAACGGAGTTAACGGAACCGCAGAACTTTTTATTGGCAATCGTTGCTCAGTTAAGTTTTGAGTTTTTTGACTTTTCTAGTTCGCCACTGATTAATTTTTTGATGGTTTCCCGAGAGCAAGACTTCAGGGACCTTCCAACCTTTGAATTTTTCCGGACGAGTATATTGTGGAAATTCTAGCAGCTGGTCAGTGGAGGCTTGACTGAATTTCTTCAAACCCGGAGAAAAAGATTCAATTTCCTTAGCCCCCTCCTTTTCCAGGACTCCGGCTAAGAGCCGATTGACGCCGTCAGTAATGATCATGGCCGGGATTTCGCCCCCAGAAAGAACATAATTGCCAATGGAAATTTCTTCATCAATCAGATGTTCTCTGACTCTTTGGTCAACGTCCTCGTAATGGCCGCAAATGAGGATTAATTGTTCAAGCCCCTTTAATCGATGAAGTGTTTTTTGGGTCAGAACCTTTCCCTTGGGGGAGAGGAGAATAATCCTCGTCTTCTTTTTCCTCTCTTTGACTGAGGCAACAGCTTTAAAAATGGGCTCTGGCTTAAGAATCATTCCCGGGCCGCCGCCATAAGGTTTGTCGTCAACTGTCCCTCTTTTATCAATCGCCCAGCTTCTAAGGTCATGAGTTTTCAGATCCAGGGCCTTAACCTCTCTGGCTTTTTTAATCATGCTCCACTCGGAAAAGGGGACGAATAAATCAGGAAAAAGAGTGATGATATCAATTCTCATGACTAATTATACAATGCTATAATGAAAAAATGATCAACCCGAATATTTTTCGACAGAACGACATCAGAGGGATTTGGGAAAAAGATTTTAATTCAGAGGATGCCTCGAGAATAATTAGGGCAATTTACACCTACTTAGTTCGCAAATACGACAAGAAGAGTCTTAAGGTTAGCTTAGGAATGGATGCACGTTTAAGCTCGCCTACGATTGAGAAAGTTGCCCTTCGAGCTCTGAAAGAATCAGGGGCCGAGGTTTGGCCCATAGGAATTTGTCCGGTTCCCGTGGGCTATTTCTCTGTTTATAAACATAATCTTGATGCCAATATCATGATTACTGCCAGCCATAATCCACCGGAGTTTAATGGTTTTAAGATTACAGGGAGGAGAGGGAGTGTTTTTGCCGAAGAGATTAAGGAAATTGCCGCTATCGTCGCTAAAGATAATTTTCTTTACGCTAAAGGCCTAATTAAAAAAGTTGACCTTCGCAAAGAATATGTTAATTACTTAGTTGATCGATTCCCTCGTTTTAAGGGAATAAAGGTTGCTTTTGACGCCGGTAATGGGACAGTGGGTTTGATCTTGCCTGAAATTTTAGAAAAGTTAGCCGTTGATTACGAGGGTCTTTACTTAGATCCAAATGGTCATTTTCCTAACCATATTCCAGATCCAATAGTTAGGGCTAATCTTGAGGATTTAATAAAAACCGTTAAAGAAAAGGATTTCGATCTCGGTTTTGCTTATGATGGCGATGGGGATCGCTTGGGAGTAGTCGATAGAGGAGGAGAGATTATTTGGGGGGATCAGTTAATGATAATTTTCAGTCAAGCGGTTTTAAGGGAGCATCCAGGAGCGAAGATTATCGGCGAAGTTAAATGTTCCCAGGTGATGTATGACGAAATTAAGCGTTTGGGGGGTCAACCAATCATGTGGAAAACCGGCCATTCTTTTCTTAAGGAGAAATTAAATGAGGAAAAGGCGTTTCTCGCTGGAGAAATGAGTGGCCATTTATTTTTCGCAGACAAATACTTTGGTTATGATGATGCGATTTATGCTAGCCTTAGGCTTTTGGAAATTATTTTTACGTCTGGGAAACCTTACCAATTATCAAAATTTCTTCAGCATCTTCCTCTAGTTTTTAATTCTCCAGAAATTCGCTCGCCCTGTCCAGATGAGTTCAAACTAATTGTCGTGGCGAAGATGAAGGAGATTTTTAAAAATTACCCGAGCTCTACGATTGATGGAATTAGGATTCGGTTTCCCGAAGGATGGGCTTTATTGCGTGCTTCTAATACTCAACCTATTTTAGTGATGCGTTTTGAAGCCAAAACCAAAGAGGGTCTGGAAAAAATAAGACAATTGATGGAGAATAAATTAGAAGAAGTCAAAAGGAGGACTATTAAATGAAAACTGCTGTCGTGGTTATCCCTACTTTTAATGAAGTGCAAACAATTGGCAAGATGATGGACCATTTGTTTGTGAAGATTTTTCCTCAGATTAAGGGCTGGGCTTGTAAAATCTTGATTGTAGATGCCAACTCTCCTGACGGGACGGCAGATCTAATCAGGAAAAAACAAAAGGAATATCCCAATCTTGACCTTTTGGTTGAGGTTAAAAAAGAGGGGATCGGTGCCGCCTATGTTAAGGGCTTTAAGGTTGCCATAGCAAAGCATAAGGCTGATGTTGTCATTGAGTTTGATGGTGATTTTCAGCATCCTCCAGAAACTATCCCCGTGCTTTTGCGAGAAATTGATCAGGGTTATGACTACGTCATTGGTTCTAGAAAGATCAAAGGAGGCGCCTACCCTAGGGGTTGGGGCTTGAAAAGAGTCTTTTTCACAGAGTTTGGCGGTTTAGTAGCTCGCTTTATCCTGTTCTTCCCTTTTAAAAACTTTTTTAAGGTAACTGATCCGACCACTGGTCTTAAGGCTTCGCGAGTGAAAGGTTTTGTCGACGAGATGGATATGGACCATCTTTATTCCCGGCAGTTTGGTTATAAGTTAGAGTTTCTTTACAAAATGACCAACTTAGGAGCAAAGATAAAAGAAATTCCCCTTCAGTTTGGCTTGCGTACTGCTGGAGAGTCAAAGATTACTAGCAATACCGCTAAAGACATCTTAAGGACCGTGATTCTTTGTCGTTGGTTTGACAAAACTACTCAGAAATTTCTGAAATTCGGCATAGTCGGTTTTATCGGTTATCTAGTTAACGCGTCCACCCTTTGGTATTTTGCCAAGTCTGGATTAAGAGAGTGGTTGGCTTGGCTCCTTTCCACGGAGTTGGCGATTATTTCTAATTTTACCTGGAATAATCTCTGGACTTTTAAGGAAGAGCAATTTAAAAGTCCCCTGAAAGTAATCCAGAAGTTTTTACAATTCAACTTTACTTCTGCTGGAGCCTTGGGAATTCAGACCGTGACAGGAAGCATTCTGACTTTGTTGCTGGGTGGGCAATACCGTCAGCTAGTCTTACCAGGGGTGATTGTTTTTCTGGTGCTTCCCTATAACTGGTTGATGTACAACAGGGTTATCTGGAAGAAAAAATAATATGGCTGAGTTTTATCTTAGCTGTGAGAAGATTACTGCCATTGGTTCTTCAAGAGTGTCTGTTTTTAGCTCTCCAAAGCCAGGGGCGATCGGAAGATGTTTAGAGGCAAATCATGGTTGTCGTGGTTGCGACGGGGTGGTCGAGATCGTAAATTTCTGGGGGCCGCCGAATGCTCCTAGGAATTTCCCAGTGGGAATAATAAGGCCATTTGCCGTTGTTAAGTTACCCTAAAAAGAGGAAGAGCAGCCCCGTAGCGAGAAGAGCTAGGAAAACAACCACGACTTCGGTAACGATTTCTGTCCTTTTCGAATCTTGAGTTGAGGTTGGCAACGGTGGGGGCGGAGGCGGGAGAGCAGCTGCCTGGGGTGGTGCTTCC
>CAZMUE010000045.1:0-5078 GCA_964569725.1 uncultured Gammaproteobacteria bacterium | reverse complement strand
GATGCCCGCCATCTTGCTGACGAATTAAAGGCGTCTTTTCTCTAATGTAAAGACCGCCAATCCCCTTAGGGGCATAGAATTTGTGGCCGCTAAAAGAAAATAGGTCCACCCCTAACCAGTCAACCCGACAATCAAAATATTGAATCGCCTGAGTGGCGTCAACATGAAAATAGATTTTGTGGTCAAAACTCTTAAGCAGATTGCCAATTTTCCTAATTGGCTGGACGGTACCCATTTCGTTATTAACATAAATCACGGAAACTAAAACGGTGTTCTTTTTAATCGCCTTTTTAAGGGCAGCCAAAGAAAGCAGGCCCTGGTAATCAACATCAAGATAAGTTACTTCTGCTAAACCAGATTTTTCTAAATGCCGACAGGTTTCTAAAACTGCTTTATGTTCTATTTTAGTAGTGACAAGATGAGGCTTTTCTGCCTTAAAATGCTCTATTAATCCTTTATGGGCCAGGTTTATCGATTCTGTGGCGCAACTAGTAAAAACTATTTCTAGGGGAGAACAGTTAAGAAAATCGGCGGTATTCTGCCTAGCTCGATCAATGGCTACCCTTGCTTTTTGACCGTAGCCATGGAGCGAAGAGGGGTTGCCAAAATCATCCTCAAGGAACGGCCTCATTGCCCTAATCACTTCAGGATCAACCGGAGTCGTGGCACTGTAGTCTAGATAGATCACTTTCTTCATTCCAACTCGAAATAACCCTTAAGTTTAGTGCTACCGATCTTGAAGTACCGGTTAAGCAGGCCAACCATTTCCTTTTCAAGCCGGTTCCTCTCTCTTCTCTGTAAACCTCTTATTCTCGCCAGAGCTTTAACAATATGAATCCCCTCGGTTAAATACTCTGTGACCACTCCTACTGGCTTTCTTTTCTGATGTTTGAGTAAATGACCTACTCCAGGCAAAGTAACCAAAATCGTTCTCTTTTTACCAAAAGCCCTATTTAAAAAGGGCTCTATTTCATAAGAATCCAATTTCTTCAACCTGGATAAAAGAGGCAAAAGACTCTTTCTGCGAAAAGCTCTTTGACCGCTGACCCTCCAGTTCAAAACCTGAGCTAGATTTACTTTCTGCTTAGGAAAACGGATGCCGATAACCATATCCGCCCAGTCTTCTATTACTGGCGCAGTTAAAGTCTTAATATGATAGGGCTTAATTCCAAAGAGATCGGCGTCTAGGAAAATCACAATCTCACCGCTAGAATTTTTAATCCCGTCAACGACTGAAGCAGATTTACCTTGATTCTTGAGATGACGAATAAAAGCTACTTTTCTCTTATTAACAAAATCGGCCACAATTTCTGTGGTTCTATCTGTTGAGCCATCATCAACAACAACGATCTCTCCCACTAAGGGGATCGCCAAAAGCTCCTTGAGGAGATTACCAATGGTTTTCTCTTCATTAACAGCAGGGACAATAACAGAGACTTTCTCTAATTTTGCCATGAAGGTATTATACAAAATCCCGCCGAAGGAAGCTAAAGCGAATTTTCCCCGTTAAGAAAAGTGGAAGAGCTGTCTTTGCTTTTTCAAGTAAAGAACTTGCTCCAATCCAATCTTAAGGATGTGGAGGAAAATCATTCTCCTTAGCTTTTCAAATCCTTCAGCAGGATAAACTCATTTTAGTGAAAGTCCTGGCCTAAAGTCAAGATGGCAAAATAGATAAAAATGCATCAGCACCAAAGTTCTGCTAAAATTAGGAGATTAAAACCCGCCGAGATAGCTCAACGGCAGAGCAGCTGTTTTGTAAACAGCAGGTTCTGGGTTCAAATCCCAGTCTCGGCTCAATTAAGAAGCTTGTCTAAAATTAACCAGCTTTTCTTTTTAAAGATGTGCCCGTGAGCCTTGCCATTAGTCACCAGAATAGCATTCCTTAAAAGAGAGTTTATTTCCACTCCCCTTTCTGTCGGCATCAATCTGTCGGCCTCACCGGCAAAGACAATAGAGCGATTCTTGATTTTCCTTAAAACAGGAGTGTTATCGTTCTTAACAAACAGCCTAACAATATTAATTACTCGCCTCCCAGAAAGAGCAAGAAAGTTATTAATCTGTCTTTCCGCTTCCCAAAGATCTTTTTTAGAACCATCAAAAAGCTGGCCTGTCTTTCCCCAAAAAAAGATCAAATGTTTTCTCGGCAGGACCCTAAGAAAGGCCATAAAAGGAAAAACACCCGGAGTCTTGCCTATCGCCATCGCTGCCCTTAAAAGCGTTCCCTTGGGCCTTACCCTTACTCCACCGCCAATAAAAATCAGTTTCGCCTTAGGAAATATCTTTGCTAAATATGGCACGACCAGAGAACCAATGGAATGCCCTAGAATAGCTGCTGGTTCCCTACCCTTCAGCTCCTTAACAATTTGCTTGGCTAACCCCTCCATGGTGGTATCGGCATCAATAAACTCGAAATAGCGGGGCATCACCACCGCATAGCCTCTTTTGACAAAATACTGGTAAATATCTCCTTTCTTATCCAAGGGCTGGGGCCAGCCATGAATAAGCAGGGCAATTTTCTTCTTCAACATTTCGGTACTGCCAAAACGAGCCAAATTATAACCCAAGTATGGAGCAAGGACAAATACAGTTGATTCTTGTGGACTCGGCAGGACTCGAACCTGCGACCTTTCGTACGTCAAACGAGCGCTCTAGCCAACTGAGCTACGAGTCCGAATGTTCATATTTTAAAGCCTTTTCTCTTAAAATTCAAAGCTTGATTAATCTTCTTCAAAAATCTCGTTTTTGCGGATGAAGCTTAGCATGAATTTTCTCAAAATAGGAATTCTGAGCTGGCTTTTGAAAAAGAAAATGGCTCGCTCCTTTAATTGCCTTTCTTGCTTTGTCAATTCCAGGCTAAACCATTTTGATGATAATAAAGTTTTAGGCGGCAAAAGATAGCTATTCCTTTTGAAGCCATATGGTTGAGGGTAAACCCTTTTCCCCCATTTTCTTAAAAGAGGATTCCGGCGGCGTAGGTGAACCGGATATTGCCAAAGCCTAATCTTCAATCCTTTCCAAGCTTGTTTCGTAACCCTGAAACAAAAACAGTGATGAAGGTTGCCTTCTCTCTGATGGCAGGTTAAAACTAATTGTGGTTCTTCTGCAGAAAAAGTTTTCTTGAGAATTGCTATAATTTCACTTCGGTATTCTCTCAACAGTCTGTCTTCAGGAAAATCTAAGAAGAAGAGATCTTTTTCTTTTAAACCCAATATCCTCGCCGCCCCAATTGACTCCTGTTTTCTCTCTTTATTTATCTCCTGGCTATCAAATTCATCTACGCACCACTTTTTCTTTAACCAACGCGTCTCTGCCCTCCCTGCCGCATCACTAAGATAAATAATTTTTACTTCTCCTCCCCTAGCCAGAATCCTTTGAATTAAGCCTCCGCAACCCAAGATTTCATCATCAAAATGGGGCGAGATAATTAAAGCCTTTTTTATTGCCCCCAAATCAACTCTTCTCATGATCATATTTTACCCGAATCATCCTTTCAGAGGTTAAAATGCTACAATATTGGAGTCTAAGCCAGTCCCTGTAGTTCAACGGACAGAACGAGGGTTTCCTAAACCCTAAATACAGGTTCGATTCCTGTCGGGGACACCAAAAATTAGAACTTCCTAAAGAATTCTAGATCTCTCTCGACGACCAAATCCCAATCTTCTTTTAAGTTGTGGTCGCTTTTAGGGTAGTAAAAATAGATAATTCCTTTCCCTTTTTCTCTCATTTCCGCCACGAATTCATCAGACCATTCTCTGGGAACCAAATCATCCCTTCCTCCCTGATGGATCTGCAACGATGCCTTGATATCTTGGAAATAATTGTCAATGGAAACTTTCTTGGGATCATAGTCTTTTAAAAATGTTTCTATTCTCGTCTTGACCATTTTGCCATTTTCTTCAAGTTCATCGTCATTGTCCGACATATAGTGGGTAATTGATTCCGGAAAACCCTTGGTTACTGGCGCCCATAAAGTAGTGGGGATTTCTTTTGACAGAATTTCCAAAACAGAAAGGGCAATCTGGCCACCGTTGGAATGTGCCCAAAGATAGATTTTTCGCGGATTAATCTGGGGTAAGGTTTCTAGCGAGGCCAAAAGATTTAAAACCGTTGCCGGCCTTTCGAACCTGGCTTCTAGAATATCTGCGCTTGAAGAATCAGAGCCGCCAAAACCTAAAAAATCTGGGGCCAAAGTGATAAAGCCATTCTCGGCAAAAACTCCCGCTGCTTTTCTGGTTCCCAAGCCAGTGAAGTAAATTTCATCATCAGCATAACCTCTGAGCATGATTACTGCTGGCCACTTTTCTTCTTTACCCTTAGGAATGTTAACCATACCAGTCACTTTTTTGTTCTCAGAAGAAAAAGAAAATAACCAAGAAGTATATTTCTCTTCTTCCTGGATTACTTTTTCCAATTTTATTTGGCTCCCGACAAAAACCCTTTGGCGGAGATTTTCAAAATAGTATTTTTCCAGTGGCCTTGGCGCTAGAGTTGGCTTCTGGTTACTTAGAGGCGAAATAATCTGGTCTGCTTTATTAAGGATCGGCTGGAGGTCGAAAACGAAAGAGACTATACCCAAAATAATAAAGGCAAATCCAATAATTAAAAACATTCTTTTCTTGATCACAGGATTTATCTTACCAGAACCCGTTCCCTTTCGCGTGCAAATCAAAAATATTGTTGGTAAAATTTAAGCGCTCAAGAAACGCTGCCTAGATAGCTCAGTTGGTAGAGCGCTCCCTTGGTAAGGGAAAGGTCGTGAGTTCAAATCTCACTCTAGGCTCAGATATTTTGACTGCTCCCCCATCTTCTGTTAGTCTAATTATGTGAGGATTAAATTAGCTGTTCTTTTTGCCATCATTAACTTTTTCGTCTTCACCAACCATGCCTATGCTCAAGTTTGCGGCACCAGACAATATGGGGATGCCAATTGTGATAATAAAGTTGACCTCACTGATTTTGCTTTCTGGCAGACTGCTTATAAAAAGATTGTCTCCGGAATTCCTCTCTCTCCTGAAGAGAAAAATAAAGTAGATTTTAATGCCAACAATCAGATAGAACTTATTGATTTTGCCATCTGG
>CAZMUE010000044.1:0-5087 GCA_964569725.1 uncultured Gammaproteobacteria bacterium | reverse complement strand
CGCAAGGTCAGAGATTGCTGGGCCTCGCTTTTCACTCCCCGGGCTATTTTTTATCGCCAGGAGAAGAAATTTGATCACTTTAAGGTTGGCATCGCCGTAGTAGTGCAAAGAATGATTCAGTCTGAAATTTCTGGAGTCATGTTTACGATTGATCCCGTGACTAACGATAAGAGCAAGGTGATCGTTGAAGCCGTTTGGGGATTGGGCGAAATGATCGTCCAGGGCGCAGTCACCCCCGATTCTTACGAAATAGAAAAGGGCAGTAATAAAATCACCAAAATTGAGGTTAGCCCCCAGGAAATCCAATTAACCAAAGTCGGCGCCTCTGGTAATAAAAAGGTCAAGGTTCCGCTAAAGAAAAGAAAATTGCAGAAATTAAGCAGTAATCAAATCGTTGAGTTGGCAAAAATAGGCCAGGAGATTCACCGTCATTATTTCTTCCCTCAAGATATTGAGTGGGGGATAGAGAAGGGGAAAATCTATATTCTTCAAACCAGACCAGTAACAACAATCAAAGAAAAACAGAAAGCGACGAACGGAGAAGAAATAGAATTAGAAATTATTTTGCAAGGAGTAGCTGCCAGCACTGGCAAAAATTCAGGAAGGGTCGTCATTGTTAGAAACAGAAAAGAACTTAACAAGGTGAAAAAGGGCGACGTTTTGGTTTCGACTATGACCAACCCTGATTATGTGCCAGCAATGAAAATTGCTAACGCCATTGTTACTGATAAGGGCGGGCAGACCTCACATGCGGCAATCGTCTCCAGAGAGCTTAGTATTCCCTGCGTGGTAGGAACTGAAAAAGCTACTAGTCTCCTCAAGCCAGGAGACCTAATTACCGTTGACGGCTCTACTGGAAAAGTCTATCGCGGAGAAGAGAAAAAAACTGTTAAGAAAAAATTGGCCAAAAAAGAAATCGGCAAAATAAGCAAAACCGCCACCAAGCTATATGTCAATCTCGGCGAACCAGAACTTGCTGCCGAAATTGCCAAGAAAGATGTTGATGGGGTTGGCCTTTTAAGAGCCGAATTCATGATTGCCAATATTGGCGACCACCCCCAAAAATACCTAGCCGAGAAAAAGGGCGGTATTTTTATTGACAAACTTGCTGACGGGATAGGTAAATTTTGCAAAGCTTTTTACCCTCGACCAGTAATTTATCGAGCAACAGATTTTAAAACTAATGAATATCGCAATTTAAAAGGAGGAGAAAAATACGAACCCGAGGAGGCGAATCCACTTCTTGGCTTTAGGGGAGCTAGCCGCTATATTGCCCTACCAGAAGTTCTTCAGTTAGAAGTCGAGGCAATCAAAAAGGTCCGCAACAAAATGGGCCTAAAGAATCTCTGGCTCATGATTCCTTTTGTCAGAACTCCAGAAGAATTACTCGAAGTAAAAAGGATTCTGGCTTCTTATGATCTTATGAGGAGCCCTAGTTTTAAGCTCTGGATGATGGTGGAAATTCCTTCTAACGTAATTCTCTTGGAAAAGTTTATCGAAACTGGCATTGATGGCGTTTCCATCGGCTCAAATGACTTAACCATGCTGGTCTTGGGGGTAGACAGAGATAACGGAGAAATGATGCATAAATTTGACGAAAGAGACCCAGCAGTTCTCTGGGCAATCAGAAAAACAGTAAAACTCTGCAAAAAAAATGGCGTCACTGCCTCAATCTGCGGTCAAGCGCCGAGCAACTATCCTAGTCTGGTTAAAAAACTGGTAAAATGGGGCGTTACGAGCATCTCGGTTAATCCTGACGCCATTGAAAAAACCAGACAAACTATTGCTTTGGCAGAAAAAGATCTCGTTACCAAGGGAAAAAGATGAAAATTGTTTCTTTAAAAGCTCGAAAAATTCTAAATTCTAGTGGCGATTGGACCGTAGAATGCTTCTTAGAGCTTGATAATAAGGCTCGGGCTTCTGCTTCCGGCCCATCCGGAATTTCCACCGGATCAGCAGAAAAAGAAAACGCAACCCCCGAAGAAGCTATTTTTCAGATCGAGAAGGAAATTTATAGCCATTTGTCCGCCAAAAAAGAACTAAATCAGAATAGCCTTGACCAAATTTTAGAGAGTGGCCCCTGGGGCGCCAATGCCACTCTGGCAGTCTCTACTGCTTTTGCTAAAGCCAGTAATTTTTGGCAATTAGAACCTAAGGAAGAGATTATCCTGCCAAAACTTATGATGCTCGTCTTTGAGGGTAAAAAGCACGGCAACCCCCATCTTAAATGTCAGGAATATATGATTATCACCAGCGGCATTGAAGAAGGAGTAGAGTTTTACCAAAAAGTGAAACAATTCCTAGAGAGCCGAAAAATCATGACTGCCGTAGGGCAAGAAGGGGGATTCTCTCCGCCAGAATTTAATGACGAAGAAATTCTTAACACTCTAGCTCAAAACGGAGCCGAAGCCATTGCTATTGACGCCGCTAGTGAACCAAACGAAATAAACGATGCCTTCCTTTTAAGAGCACTTCAAAATCATCCGATTAAAAGCATTGAAGATCCCGTCTCGGAAAATAATCCAGTCGGCTGGAAAGATTTTTACAGCAAGGCCAAAAACCTCAAGCCTGAGGTTTTAATTGTCGGTGACGATCTGGTCGTTACTGATGCGGATAAAATTACCCAAGCGACTAATACCCAACTAATTAATGCGGCGATTATCAAACCAAACCAGCGGGGAACCATTTCTGCCGGCCTAAAAGCAGCCGCTGCGGCAAAACAAAGTGGCGCCAAGGTGATTGTTTCTCATCGCGGTTCAGAAACAAATGATGACTGGATTGCTGATTTCGCCTTACGCGTTGAGGCTGATTTTGTTAAGTTCGGAGCGCCAGCCAGGGGAGAAAGAATTGCTAAATATAATCGCTTGCTTTACTTAACTACGTAACTTGCATAATCGCCAAATGAATTTTCTATGGTTAACATTTCTTCGATGGTTAACCCCTCAAAGAACATTCTGATCAAACGCATGGTATTGTTTGTACAGGAAATGGCTATGTTCTGTTTACTCTTCAGCATCCGTTTTTCCAGCTCGCGGCAAAAGGGATAAATTCTCTTCATTTGAACGTCTTTAATGCTTTCTCCTTTTGGCGGGGGAAAATCATAAGAGCGGCGATAAAGAATAGCCTTTTTAAAATCATCATTCATCAGCTTTTCCTTACTGGCTCCAGTCAATCGACCGTAATCTCTTTCTAATAATTGGGGTTCCTTAATTAGTTTGGCTCGGCGATGAAACTTAAGAATTTCAAGGGCGGTCTGCCGACATCTCTGCAACGGAGCGGTAATTATTAAGTCTATTTTTTTACTCCTGAGTTTTTGAGCCAATTCTTTGGCTTGCAGAATACCTTGAGGAGTCAATCGACTGTCTCTTCTACCAGAGAAAATCTTCCTTTTGTTGTCAAAAGTTTCAGTGTGCCGAAAAACAAACAAGTTCGGGAATTGAGTTGATTCACTTTTTGGCAAAGCCGCCTTGCCCTTTCCTGGTTTTTTTAAGGAATAAATTGCCGCCTTTTTTATTTTCTCAAAATTTACCTTACTCTGATTTGTTTTCATCATTCTATTTTACACTCAATATTTTCGGATAACTCCGATTACCTTACCCCTAATCTCTAGGTTATCAACGAAAATCGCCTTCATGCTAGAATTGGCCGGCTCGAGACGAACTCTATTCTTGTCCCGAAAAAAACGTTTTAGGGTGGCGAACCCGTTACCCAAAATTGCCACCACAACGTCACCATCCTTAATGTTCCTGGGATCTAGTTGTTCTTCGATAACCACGTAATCATTATCAAGAATCCCCTCGTCAATCATAGAATCGCCTTTTACCTTAAGAACAAAGGCTCTTCTTGACCTGAGCATCATTGTAACCGGCACCTTGATAGTTACTTCAGATTCTGTATAGGGCTCGATTGGCATTCCCGCGACAATATAGCCAACTACTGGAAGCTCTACTTCCCCAGGGTTGCCTATCTCCGGGGCATCAATGATCTCTATCCCCCTTACCGCGCCATGATAACGTCTAATCCTCCCTTTTGACTCTAGCGCCGCTAAGTGCTCGTAGACCGTGGAAAGCGAAGAAACTCCCACTGCCTCAGCAATTTCTGCGAGGGTAGGCGCTGATTCATTTTTCTTGATATACTGGCAGATGAAATCTAGAATCTGCTTTTGTTTTTTATAGAGAATCGCGGGCATCAATGTCATTAAATCACGAAAAAAACCCGAAGTCAATAGCAAAAATAACCGTAAGGCTAATTACCACGACATGTCTTTTTTTGCTCCTGGCAATTAGAGGTGCTTTTGCTATTTCAGAATTTCAAACCTTTTATGACGGAAATTATGAGTTTGACGACGAGGGGAATGCCAAAATTTCTTACCAGGTAAAAATCGTTAACAATTTTTCTAATATCTATCCCAAAGAATACCATCTTGTTCTGGAAAAATCTGCCATTGAAAACGTCGTCGCCTGGGACAAAGAGGGGAGCATTCTAAAAGAAGTGGAAAAAGACGGTGAAAAAACAACGATTAAGCTCGTCTTTAACGAAGAGTCTGTGGGTAAAGAAAGCGCTCTTCTTTTTAATCTTGACTACAAAACCAACAATCTTGCTAAAAAAAACGGCCTCGTCTGGGAACTAACTATCCCCAAGCTTACGAATATTAAGGAAGCAGACCAGTATAACTTGAAAATCGAGGTCCCCAAGAGCTATGGCTATCTCTCTTATAGCTCGATAGCGGTCAATAGAAAGTCAGAAGAACCTCAGAAACACCAGTTTTACCTGAATAAGCCGGAGATCGAAAATAAAAATATTGTTTTTGCCTTCGGTGATTTCCAGCTCTTTGATTTCGACCTCAAATACGAACTTTCAAACCCTAACAGCATTTCGGCTCTGGCTAAAATCGCTCTCCCTCCCGACACAGCCTATCAATCAATTATCTTTAGAAACATTGAACCTCGTCCGGAAAACGTGGAAATTGACGCCGATGGAAACTGGCTAGCGAACTACTTGCTCCAACCCAGGGAAAAAATGGCAATCGATGTTGACGGTCAGGCAAAAATCTTCTCCAAGCCAAAAAAGCTTACGAGCAAAGGGGA
>CAZMUE010000043.1:0-5145 GCA_964569725.1 uncultured Gammaproteobacteria bacterium | reverse complement strand
GAAGGATTTTAGGGATCTTGGGTTATTCTGGGGCAGAAATAAGACAAATGGTTCGCGAAGCAAGAGCAGAAATTGTACAACCAACAGTGACGCCGCCGTTTGGTTACAGGCCATACTTACCTCGTGGTTTTTGGACTAATGCAGGGGGGATTGCTGTGACAACGGCAGCGATTAATCAAGAGGGAAGACCTGTTTATTTGTCTAGCCGCGCAGTTAGGCAAGCTATAATTAGAGATTCCCTAGAGAGACTCGAATCGGACGCTATTTTTCAGGGAAGGTGGCTAGAGGCAGCAGAGAGGGTTATTACAGGGACAATAGGAACTTGGGCGAGGGTTGGTTATCCGACAACCCAAACAGCGCTAAATGGATTAGAGAAAAAAATCGCTACTGTTCAGGAGGAATGGAGACAGGTCGGGGTAGGGAGCGATCTCTCTTTACCGCAACAAGAGAGAGTTGATGCGGAACTTTTTTTAGCTGGTCGGGCGATAGTGAGAGTAGCATCCTTAACAGCTCTTCACGATAGTTTAACAGAATATAGCTGGGGTGATAGTGATAGAGTTTTGGTCCTAGGAGCAGATGAACCAATTATGGAAAGAGGGCCGCTATCAGTCGTTTCTGGGGGAGCGGCGGCTGCTATTCAAGCCTTGATGAGTTTTTCTGGAAGAAGTCAACAGGAGCCTATCATTCTGGGTTCGAGTCGTTTGCCAATCGGTCTTCAGCGGCTTTTTGAAGCTGGTTCTGCCGGATAAATAGAATAGCCTCTTCTTGATTTTTCTCTTAACCATTATTTTCTGTTACAATTTAATTTACGAACTAGCATGAATAAGATGATGAAAAAATTTACAAATAAAAATGAGAATAAAAATTTTAAAGATATGAATTATAAAAATGAAAGCCTAGGAAACAGAGGATTTGCAAATAAAAGAGATGTTTTAAAGATCGTTTCTTTAGGAGGTTTTGGTAAAGTTACAGAAAACATTTTCGTTTATGAATATTTGCCCAATGGCGATTCAAAAAGAAGCGAAGTTTTAGTAATTGACTGTGGCATGGGGTTTCCCAGTGAAGAAATGTTCGGGGTTGATTTAGTCATCCCCGATGCTTCTTACTTGCAAAAAGTTAAAGACAGAATTAAAGGAATCGTGATTACTCATGGACATGAGGATCATTTTGGTGCTTTAGCCTACATTCTTCCCAAGCTACAAAGAGAAATTCCGGTTTTTGCCTCTAAATGGACGAAAGCCCTTATTGAGGATAAGCTACAAGAATCAGGAATTTCCAAAAAAGTTAATCTTTTGGGGCCAGAACAATCTTTGACTTTGGGATCTTTTAAGATTAATCCTATTTTAGTAACTCATTCCATCCCCGATACCTATCATTTAGCCATTGAAACCCCTTTGGGGATTGTCTACCACGGTTCTGATTTTAAATTCGATTGGACGCCCATTGATGGTAAGACCTCAGAGGTAGATAAAATTGCCGGGTTTGGCAGAAAAGGAATTCTTTGTCTTCTTTCCGATTGTTTAAGGTCAGAGAGAAGTGGTTTTACTCCTTCAGAAAGCACTTTGACAGAAATGTTCGAAAGAGAAACGAAAGGAGTGAGGGGAAGAGTTTTTATTACAACCATGTCTTCTAACATTTTTAGATGGCAGCAGGCGATTGATGCTTCGATTCGTTACGGCAGGAAAATTCTCTTGCTGGGGATGTCAGTAGAAAAGAATATTAAAATTGCCAGGGCCCTAAAGTACATTAATTTAAATGATAGCTGGTTGGTGGATCGCAATCGGGCTAGGAAAATTCCGCCAGAGAAGTTGACAGTTTTAATCGGTGGCAGCCAGGGACAGATAGGCTCTTCTCTAGAGAGAATGGCTCTGGGAGTGAGCAAGATGAAAATTAAACCAGGCGATAAGGTGATTTTTTCTACGGATACAATTCCTGGCAATGAACCAGCGGTTTATCGCCTGATCGATGAATTAACTGCCCTAGGGGCAGAAGTAAGCTATACGGCGATCCTTGATGATTTACATGTTTCTGGTCATGCGGCTGCCGAGGAGATTAAATGGTTAATTGCTTTAACTAAGGCAAAGTATTTAGTTCCCATTGGCGGTGGTTTTAGGCAGATGAAGAGATATCAATTTCTGGCCCAAAGCATGGGTTATGCCAAAGAGCAAATTCTTCTTCCTAGGGGTAACAAGGGCATTAGTCTCTATGGCCATGGGACAGCGGCTCTTGATTTCGAGGTTAGTACTAGACCAATTCTAATTGATGGTTTGGGAATTGGTGATGTCGGGAATATTGTCCTGAGAGACAGGAAGGTTCTTTCCGAAGAAGGGATTTTGGTGGTAGTTATTCCCGTTGATTTAGGAAAAAGGGAAATTGTTGGCGAGCCTACAGTTATTAGCCGCGGTTTTGTTTTTGTCAAAGAAAGCGGGGAATTGCTAGGGAAAATCAAGGCAGAGACAACCAACACTTTCTTACAATATAAAGATAGATTTAATACTAAACTAGAGACGAACTTTCTCAGAGAACAGATCCAGGGCGCCCTGGAAAAATCTCTTCTGGCGGCCACGGGCAGGCAACCTATGATTCTTCCGGTTATAATTGAGGTTTAGGTTGGGGTTGATTGACTGAGGCTAGGGTGCGTTGGCTAAGGGATTGACTTCCATTTCTTTTTTCGGCAAACTGGTTTTTAAGTGAAAAAGCTCAAGACATCTCGCGGCCTGAGTTTATTAGAGATTCTGATAGCCATTGTTATTCTTGGTTTTTTAGTTCTTGCCTCAATGGTAGTGATTTCTCCTCAACTTGTAAAAGGCCGTGACGCGAAGAGAAAAGCTGATTTAGAGAAAATAAAAACTGCTCTTTATGACTACTTTTTTGACCAGGGCTGTTTTCCTAAGATTATTCCTGAATGCGGTCAACCGTTTGGTGAGGGAAGGGGCGTGCCTTATCTAGAATTTTTTCCCTGTGACAGTAAGGGGATTCCTTACGGGTATCAGGTTGAGAAAGGAGATTGTCCGCAAGCATTCAAGATCCTAGCGAATCTAGAGAATCTAAAAGATTTTGGCATTGCCAAAGTCGGCTGCCATTTCGGCTGCGGCTTGGAGTGTGATTACAACTACGGGTTAGCTAGCAGCAACATTAATGTTTACGAGGACTGCATTATTTATTATGCCTGTACTCCCAGCAAGCAGTGTGTTGCTTATGAGGATCCGGTAGCCAGCCAATGTCCAAAAACATTTGAGAATGATCCTGCTTGCAATAATGAATGCAATGACAAAAAAGTTCGCTGCCATGATGAACGAGGCAAGCAGATACCTGAGTAATTCCCTCGTGCTACAATGTTTCCATGGCTAGATTAAGGCGGATCAGGCAAGTAATCGCTGCTTTTTACCAAATTAACGTTAAGAACACTTTTACTTATCGGGCGCCGCTGGTGATCTGGATGCTCGGTTGGTTGATTTCTTTTATGACCATGGTTTTTGTCTGGCAATCAGCCCAGGCAAAAGGATCTCTGGCGGGTTTTTCTGGTAATCAGATTATTACCTATTATTTTGTTGGTCTTTTGGTTTGGGCAGTTTGCGGCTGGCATCCTTTTTGGTGGATTGCCGAATCAATTCGCAATGGCGATATTGTGGTTAATATTTTTAGGCCGGTTGATTTTCACTTAAGCCAGATTGGCAATGAGTTGGGTTGGCATACGGTTAACACCGGGATTTTCCTTTTCTTTTTGGGGGCGATTTATTTTCTGGTAAAAGACCAAATCATTCTTGATCTTAGCTTAGTAAAGGTAATTACCTTTATTTTCAGCTTAGGCATAACAGCCCTGGTTACTTTTGAATTTAATATGGCTATGGCGACAGCTGCTTTCTGGTTAATCAACGCTGCCGGATTAGGTAGTTTTTATTGGATGGCAATGAGTCTTTTTGGCGGTCAGATTGTGCCTTTGGCCTTTTTTCCCAAATGGCTCTTGGGCTTAGTCCGCCTTCTTCCTTTTAGGTTTATGTATTCTTTCCCTTTGGAGATTTATCTAGGGAAGCTTACGGGCTATCAATTAGCGCAATCATTCTTAATTGGCATTTTCTGGATATTTTTTCTTCACGCTATTTTTAGATATTTCTGGAATAAAGGTTTAAAAAGGTACAACCCGGTAGGGCAATAGAGAAGCAATGAAAAGGATTAAAAGATATCTGAGACTATTGGCCGCTTTTTTTAGAATCAGTTTTCAAACCGAAGCAGAGTATCGCGGTAATCTGCTTTTCTGGACTCTGGAAAATATGGTCTGGCTTTTTCTAGGTATTTTCAGCGTTGACCTTATCTTTGGTCAAGTTAACTCCATTGCCGGTTGGGCAAAAGAAGAGATCTTACTAGTTCTTTTTATTGCCTCGCTCTTTCATGATTTATGCTGGACTTTGATTTTTAGGAATTTGGGTGATTTTTCCAGGCTGATCAGGAGAGGTTCTTTAGACGGGTACCTTTTAAGGCCAGTTAATTTAAGATTCTTGCTTTCTTTTAGCATTCTGGAATTTGATCACTACGTAAGGATCGCCTTTGAAAGCTTTTTGATCTACAAATATACGAAGATTATTAGCGGCGCTTTTCTTTTGCAAAACTTTCTTGTGGCCCTTTTCCTTTTTATCTGCGCCCTGATAATTTTCTACAGTCTTTACTTTGCCATGACGGTGACTAATGTTTGGTTCACCAACCTTTGGAATCTGGTTGACTTTTTCCATACCATAAAGGATATCGGCGACAAGCCTGTCTATATCTTTAAAAAAGGCTTTTTCACTTTCTTCGCTTTTATTATTCCAGTTGGTTTTGTGGCCACTTTTCCCGCAGAGGCCTTGATGGGCAAGATTGATTTTGCCAAAATTATTATTGCTCCTGTTTTGGCAACTTTGTTTCTCTTTGTCTCACAAAAATTCTTTCGTTTTGCTTTAAAATATTATTCATCGGCTTCAACATAAGATGGAAAGACAAAGAAAGACCGTTATTTTGGAAAGGATCGCCCTTTCTTTAGAGCGGCCATCCCTTTTAGGATTGTGGGCGGCCAGTGAGGCAATAAGGGCCATTGGGATAAGCCGGCGGGCAGATCAAGAAGGAAGGCCTTGTTCAATGACTCATTGGCTTTCCGAAGACGGAAAGATTTGT
>CAZMUE010000042.1:0-5166 GCA_964569725.1 uncultured Gammaproteobacteria bacterium | reverse complement strand
CCGAGCTTTTTCTTCAAGATCAAACTCTTTAATCACTTTTACTGGCGAATCAAAACCAGCTTTTTTAAAATAACTCATTAAAGCTTTTGAAGCTTTTCTTTTTTTGCCTGCACCCACTTGAACTCGACCTTCTGCCTTTTTTTCTGCCAAAACCTTTAAAGGAGCGGCCTTAAGGACCGTTAAAGCTATCAGCTTCCCATCTTCCAGGTAAGCTTGAGTCATACGATCTTTATAGGCTAAAAATCCTTTGATCATTTTTCTTTAGATAAAAAAATAGGCCCGAAGGCCCTCTTTTAAGACACCAAGAAACTTTTAATTTCCTATAATAGGCCTCTCAAAACAATAAAAACGAACATAAATATTTAATTAAATTAATTTAAAACCCTTTTTGAGATTAAAGTTTAACTTCAATCTCCACGCCTGCCGGTAGCTCCAAGTGCTGGAGAGCATCAATTGTTTTCATCCCCGCATCAAAAATGTCAATCAACCTTTTATGAGTCAGCATCTCCCAATGCTCCCTTGCGTTTTTATCTGTATGGGGACTAGCTGTCACCACAAAAAGTTTTCTTCTGGTCGGCAGGGGCAAAGGACCAGAAACCCTAGCGCCGCTGACAATGGCTGTCTCCACAATCTTAGCCGCAGCTTCGTCAATGATACGGTGATCATAAGATTTTAAACGTACTCTAATCCTACCTTTAGGCATAAATTAATTTTCAAATTAGAATAACTTACTCGAGCACTTCTGTAATCACTCCAGCGCCGACCGTCAAGCCTCCTTCTCTAACGGCAAACCTCTGTCCTTTTTCAAGGGCAACGGGTTTAATTAAGGTAACAGTCACGTGAGTATTGTCTCCCGGCATAACCATTTCTGTTCCTTCAGGAAGATCAACTGTGCCGGTTACGTCTGTAGTCCTAATATAAATTTGAGGTCGGTAACCATTAAAGAATGGCGTATGGCGACCACCCTCTTCTTTTTTAAGAACATAAACCTCAGCCTTAAACTTAGTGTGAGGTTTAATCGTTCCTGGGGCTGCTAAAACCTGACCCCTCTCAATCTGGTCTTTCTCAATCCCTCTTAAGAGGATACCGGCGTTATCGCCAGCCAAACCCTCATCTAGAGTTTTTCTAAACATCTCGACACCAATAACCGTAGTTTTCTTGGTATCCTGAAGACCCACGATTTCGATCTCGTCACCAACCTTAACCTTGCCTCTTTCAATTCTTCCCGTGGCGACGGTTCCCCTTCCTTTAATAGAAAAAACATCTTCCACTGGCATTAAGAATGGTTTATCAAGATCTCTCTCTGGAAGCGGAACGTTTTCGTCAATGGCCTTCATCAATTCTTCGATTGATTTAACCGCTTCGGCGTCTCCCTCAAGAGCTTTTAAAGCTGAGCCGCGAATAATAGGCACTTTATCACCTGGATAGTTATAGCTCTTTAAAAGGTCCCTGACCTCCATTTCCACCAAATCTAAAAATTCTTTATCGTCCACTAGGTCAACTTTATTTAAAAAGACAACGATTGACGGAATGTTTACTTGGCCAGCCAAAAGGATATGCTCCCGAGTCTGAGGCATAGGACCGTCTGGAGCAGAAACAACTAAGATGGCGCCATCCATTTGCGCCGCCCCAGTAATCATATTTTTGATGTAATCATGATGTCCTGGACAATCAATGTGGGCATAATGACGAGTATCAGTTTCATACTCAACATGGGCCACGGCAATGGTCAAAATCTTGCCAGCATCTCTGACTGTCCCGCCTTTGGCGATTTGGTCATAAGCCTTATATTCGGCCCTACCTTTTTCAGATAAGACTTTAGTAATTGCTGCCGTTAAAGTGGTTTTACCATGATCCACATGACCAATGGTTCCGACATTAACGTGCGGTTTGGTTCTTGAAAACTTATCAGCCACGATAAACCTCCTTTTCCGATTCTATTCGGAAAAAATTCTAATTTTTTTCAGACAATAATTAGTTGGCATTGTATCACCTTTTAGCCTGGTTTTCAATAATTTCCTGCTGAATGTTTTTGGGTACTTCCTGGTAATGAGACATTTCCATATAAAAGTAGCCCCTGCCCTGGGTCAAACTTCTGATGACCGTCGCATAACCTCTAACCGTAGCTAGGGGAATTAAAGCATTTGTCCTCTTAACTTTACCTTGGGTTTCTGTCCCTAAAATCTGGGCTCGACGACTAGAAAGATCTCCAATCACTGGCCCTAAAAATTCCTCAGGAACAGAAACCTCCATTTTCATGATTGGCTCTAAAATAACTGGATCTGCCTGCTTAACTGCCTCTTGAAGGGCAATTGAACCAGCAATCTTAAAAGCCATTTCCGAAGAATCCACCTCGTGAAAGGTTCCGTCGTAAACTGCCACTTTCATATCTACCAATGGATAGCCAGCCACCACTCCCTTGTCTAGGGCCTCTTTGACCCCCTTCTCAATGGCAGGAATGAAATTGGCAGGAATAGCCCCACCCCTAACTTCAGAAACAAATTCAAAACCCTCGCCCTTTTCTTTGGGCTCAACCCTTAAGAAACAGTGTCCATATTGACCGCGACCACCGGTTTGGCGAATATACTTGCCCTCAGCTTGAGCAATCTTACGAATTGTTTCGCGATAAGCAACCTGCGGAGAACCAACGCTCACTTGCACGTTAAATTCTCTTTTCATTCTTTCAACCAAAATTTCCAGATGAAGCTCTCCCATTCCGGAAATTACCGTTTGCCCAGTTTCTTGATCGACTTTTACCTTAAAAGTGGGGTCTTCTTCAGAAAGCTTTGCCAAGGCTTGGCTTAATTTTTCCTGATCAGCCTTGGTCTGAGGTTCAACCGCTAAGGAAATAACTGGCTCGGGAAAAGTGATTGATTCCAAAATAATAGGTTTGTTGGGATCGCAAAGAGTATCACCAGTATTGGCATCCTTTAAACCAATGGCAGCCACAATCTCGCCAGCAAAAGCTTCTTCTATGCCCTCTCTTTTATTAGCGTGCATTAAAAGTAAGCGACCCACCCTTTCCGATTGATTGCTCCTGGTATTTAGAATCGGTATTCCGCTTTTTAAAACTCCGGAATAAATCCTCAAAAAGCAAAGTTTGCCCACATGAGGATCAGCCTGAATCTTAAAAAGAACAGCAGAAAGGGGTTCTTCATTTTTCGGATAGCGGGCTTCCGTCTGTTCGGTCTCGGGATTAGTCCCCTCAACCGGAGGCAAATCCAACGGTGAAGGTAAATAATCGACCACGCCGTCCAAAACCGGCTGAACTCCTTTATTTCTTAATGAAGTTCCGCAATAAATCGGCACTAATTGGCCACTAATCGTTGCTTTCCTTAACTCAACCTTAAGCTCCTCAAGGCTAATTTCTTTTTCGTCTAAAAATTTGGTCATCAGCTCTTCGTCAAAGCCGCAGATATCTTCAACCAATTTGTTGCGGTACTTTTCCAATTCCTCTTGGAACTCTGCCGGTACTTCACCAGTGGTATATTCTACCCCAGACTCATCTTTATCCCAAATAAGCATCTTCTTTTCTAGCACGAGAATCACGCCCTTGAAATCGTGTTCTTTCCCAACCGGAATTGCCAAAACCGCGGGCTTGGCTCCTAAACGATTCTTAATCATCTCCAGGGTGTTCTCGAAATCAGCGCCAATCTTGTCCATTTTATTAACGAAGACTAGCCTTGGCACTTTATACTTGTCTGCCTGATGCCAAACAGTTTCTGACTGAGCCTGAACCCCCTCCTCAGCGTCAAAAACCATCACCGCTCCATCAAGAACTCGCAAGGAGCGTTCTACTTCAGCAGTAAAATCAACGTGTCCTGGAGTATCTATGAGATTGATGCGGTAATCTTTCCAAAAAGTAGTGATTGCCGCAGAAACAATGGTAATTCCCCTTTCCCTTTCTTGATCCATCCAGTCAGTAACCGTGGTTCCGTCGTCAATATTACCCATTTTGTAGGTCTTACCTGTGTAAAAAAGAACTCTTTCGGTCGTAGTTGTCTTGCCCGCGTCAATATGGGCAATAATACCGATGTTTCTGATTTTATCCATCGGGACAATTCTATTTTTAGTGATTTGGATTACTTCACCCATATACTTTAATTTAAAGAAATTAAAAGATAAAAGTCAAAATTGGGACTTCATCTTAAATAAAAACTCCCCCTTGCGAAGGAGTTCTCTAGCTAAAGTAGCATACCATATCACCAGTCCCTACGCAACCACAAAATTCACTAGCTTCCCCGGCACATAAATTTCCTTAACTATCTTCTTGTCCGTTAGCCACTTGCTTGTTTTTTCTTCTTTTTTGGCTTCAAAGATGACAAAGCCTTGATCATCTACTTTCTCTTGAGGAATAGAAACTTTACCCCTAAGCCGGCCATTAATTTGAATGGGAATTTCAACCTCTCCTCGGACTATCAATCCGGGATTATATTGCGGCCAAGACTGAAGATGTATTGAGCCCTTTTCTCCTGATCGCTGCCAAAGCTCTTCGGCCAGATAGGGCGCAAAAGGAGCCATCAACTTTAAAAGCGTTTTTATCTCGCCGTTACCCAATTGATTTTCTTTTCCTTCTAAGAAATTAACTGTCTTCATCATCTCTGCCACAGCCGTATTAAAACGACAATTATCTAAATCCTCAGAGATATTCTTGATGATTTGTTGCAAGTAGCTAGTGATTTTCTTATCCTTTGTCTGCACCTGTCCAGAAGCAACTGCTTTCTCGACTAGGCTGTAAAATCTTCCTAAAAATCTGGCTACTCCTTTTAAGGCGCTATCATTCCAGATCATGGTCGCTTCAAAAGGACCAATAAACATCAGGTAGGTTCTGACAGCATCAACGCCATATTGACCAGCAATTTTGTCAGGAACAATAACATTGCCTCGGCTTTTGCTCATTCTCTGTCCATCTGGACCGAGAATAACCCCATGGGACAGTCTCACGTGATAGGGTTCTTCTATTCCTTTGGGGACAACGCCAAGATCGTGCAGAAATTGATAAACAAAACGAGAATACAACAGATGCAGGGTATTGTGTTCGTCGCCGCCAATATAGATATCAACCGGTAGCCAATATTCTAGTTTTTTTTGATCAGCCAGTTGCTTAACGTTTTGGGGATCGGCATAACGAAGGAAATACCAATCACTCCCGGCCCAATTAGGCAT
>CAZMUE010000041.1:0-5289 GCA_964569725.1 uncultured Gammaproteobacteria bacterium | reverse complement strand
GCCATTGCCTCGACTGTGGTCATCCCAAAATGCTCGGTCCGCCAGGGTTCCTGATCTTCTGGCACTTCATAACCAGCAGCGTGCCAGAATATCTTAGCTGTTTGGTACCCTTCTTTTAATTGTTCGAAAGAGGCATTGACGATGAATTTAACCGGATATCCTTTAGCTAATTCCTTTAGCCCTTTTAAAAATTGGTTTTCTTCTTCTTTTGCCAAAGAACCGCCGATTAAAACTAGTTGCCAATCTTTTAATCCTTGATCAACCATCTTCTTAAAGGCCTTAATAAGGATATCTTGTCTTTTAGCCTGCATGGTTTCTTCGAATCTTCCTACGCCCAAAATGACATTGCGTTTCTTTTGCGGTTTAAATTTATCAACATCAACTGGCGGATAGATAACTAGCGATTCAAGAGAAAATTCTCTATCAATGAATTTCTTAGTGAACCGGGAATTGCAGATAACTTTCTTAATTAAGGCTAGTTTCAGTTTGTTAAGCCAAGGCTTTTTATTAACTCCTTTAAAAGGAACCTGAAAATGAAGCAAATTGTTTTTTCCCAAAAGCAAAGGAATACTGCCGTCAGAAAGCCAGAAAACCAGATCGTATTGCCTGGTCAAAAGGGCTTTTTTTAAAAAAGACATTTTCTCTGGCCTTTTACCCACAGCCTTAATCTTGGCGATCTCTAAGTTAAATCTCTGCTGGGCTCTTTTAATTAGAACTTGATTATCCCAAAGAATATCAACTTGCCAGCCTCTTTTTAAAAGACACTCTCCTAAGCTCAGGCAGTATCTTTCCCCGCCGCCCAGAGTGTCTAAATAGGGATCATAAATCAAAGCTTTTTTCATGATTCTCGCCAACTTCCTCTGGCAAATTTTTTTAAATAAAAATCTCTGATACCAATTCTCTGCCATGGCCTGCCAACAAAAAGAAGTCTTAGGCTCTCTCTGAAAAGAGCAAGCTTTGCCCGTAGGCCTGCGTATTTCATCCCAAAAATCATCCTATTCCTGGTAATGAAGTAATCCTGCAGCGGACTGCCGGAATAAGAAGACCCGGCATTAAGATGCCAGACCTTTGCCTGAGGAACAAAGAGAAGAGAAAAACCGTTCTTTTTAGCTCTCTGGCAAAATTCTAGATCTTCTAGGTAAAGGAAAAATCTCTCGTCCAGATCGCCGATTTTTTCTAGCACTGCTCTTTTAATCAACATCGCGCAACCAGTTATGAAATCTGGCTCAACTTCTTTTTCAAATTGGCCCCGGTCAACCTCATCAACCCCACGATGAGAGGCTAAAACATTTTGCCAATCCATTACTCCCCCGGCGAACCAAATTACTTTACCCCTTTCTTCTTCACTATACCTATCTTTATGAAACTCATAACCAGAAGCAAAATAGATTTTCGGCCCCAGAACCCCTGCCCCCGAATGCTTTTCCCCGGCTTTAATTAGATGAAATAAAAAATCTTTCTCTGCTTCAGTATCATTATTAATTAGAAGGATATAGTCAACCTCTTCTTTGAGGAAATGTCTAATGCCAATATTATTGCCTTGGCAAAAACCCAGATTCTTTTCATTACTGATCAGCTTAATACTTTTCAACCCTCTCAGATAATCTAAGCTTTGATCTGTGGAGCCGTTATCAACGACAACGATTTCCAAACCAATCCCCCTTTTTTGAGAAAATCGCTTAACTTTTTCTAAAGAATCTAGGGTTCTCTGCAAGAGTTTTTTATTGTTGTAGGAAAGGATTACGGCTCCGATTCTAATCATTATTTGATCTTCAAAAGAAGCTCTCTTAATTTATTGATCAAAAACAGCGGCCAAAAACGAAAATCGCCTTTATAATTTTCCTTTAGCCAGCGATTCCGCCAATATTCCAGCTGATAAAGATTCTCCGCCATCATTTCCCTAATCCTGTCTTTTTCCAGATTTTTTTGGGCAAACTTTGCCTTTTCCCAAACCTTAGCGTAAATCAGGAAAACCGAATATTCTTGCAGCTTGGCCAAAACTAAACCGTGAAGACCATCTTTATGACCCTCGCCAAGAAAATAGCGGCTTAAAAACTCTTCGGTTGGTTTTAAAAGCAAGTCTTTAGATCTCAAAACATAACTTTTATTCTTCATCAACTCCTTTGCTTGAGCGGCAGCATAGCGCCTACCTCGACTCAAATATTGATCAAGATTGTTGTAGTGGTAATGAAGAAGAGCAAACCGCTCTTCGTCAGGAAGAGTCAAACCATTGCCTTTTAATTCTGGTTGCCTATGAATCTCTTTTGGCCAACGAAAAGTCCCTTTACGGAAAAACCTGACAAGATAATCGGGCCACCAAAGAGTGTTCTTAATCCATTGGCCAAAGATGATGTTCTTTCTAGGAATCAAAACATAATCTACGTCTTTCTTCTCCTCAGCAATCAACCTTAATCTTTTTGCTAAAGAACGGGGCACTTTTTCGTCTGGATCTAAAATCAAGATCCATTTCCCTGAAGCCTTAGAAATGGCAAAATTTCTGGCTAACTCTACGTAAGACATCTTTTTGTAGGGAAAAATCTTGGCTCCAAAACTCTCTGCCACTTTAACACTCTCGTCTTCGCTCTCCATATCAACGACAATAACCTCGTCAGCCAAACCCTTGACCGAGTTCAGACAACGCTCTAAACCAGCAGCTTCGTTCAGGGTATTAATTACCACTGAAATCAAGGTTTTTTTCATCTTAATACCTGATATATTCTAACTTGTCCCTCCTCAAAAATCATCTTTAATCCTAAATCTCTCTCTGATAAAAGAAAGTTTTGTTGGTCTACCAAATAAAGATAATCTATCTGATTATTAAGCAGAAAGCCTCTTGCCCAGATTTGATCGTCAGAGCTAAAAAACTTTTCCGAGTCCTCTCGGCGCTTTTGCCAATCGCAACCCATGATTTCTAAATTCATCTCATCCTCAAGAAAAGTCGGTTTCTTGGAAAAGGCAGCCACATAAGCATTGGTCTCGTAAAGATAAAGCGCTAGGGGCGTTTCTTTCCCCTGTTTCTGATATTTATCGTAAGGAAATGTTAAAACGTTTCCTTGGGGCTGTCTCTTAAGAAAGTCTAGGGCTATCAACTCTTGATTAGGGATTGCCGCTGGCGGCGGATAACCCCAATACCCTCTTAGGGTAGAAATTGTCGTCGGGATAGCCAAGATGATTAAAATCGCGGCCAAGAGAACATTTTTTTTAAAGAGTCTTTCCATAAAAATAGCTAGATAAAAGTTCATGAAAAAGAGAAAGTAATAGAAAAATTGGATGGTGTTCCAGCTAGTGCCGCTCTGAATAAAAAGCAGGGGAAAAAGAAAGGAAATTTTTAGGCAGAACAGGAGAAGCCAATCAAAATCTGTCAGTTTTTTATTTTTTGTTTTCCTGAAAATCTCAACAAAACTAAAAACCCTTATCCCCAAGTTGCCGAGGGTGAAGATTAAGAGCAGGAAAAACTCAAGAGCGATTAAAAAGGGCAATTTTATTGATCGCCATTGCCAGGCCAGGTTAATCCTTAAAACTGCTAATCTTGGCAAATAGAGCTTATCCAGAGATTCCACTAAAGAATGAACAAACCAGAAGGGCTCGAAAATCAAAAGCGAAGAACCGCTCAAAGCTCCTATGGCCCAAAGACTGAGCAGAGAAATTAATCCCGTGGAAACCAGGATTAAGAAATCAAAAGACTTTATTTTCCTGCTTTTCAAAAGCCAGAAAAAGAACAGCCCCAAACCGATAACGACCCCCGCGTAAACCTTAATAAAAGTCGCTAGACCGAAAATCACCCCAATCAATAATGGCCAAAATAATCCTTTTTGATTTCTCTTTTTTTGCCAAAGCCAAAGGCCAAGAAGTAAAACCAACAAAGAAAGGGCATAGGGTGGATTGATCAAGGTAGAAATTGATTGCATTGACCAGAATAAAGATTCACCACCGATCTTTCCTTCTCTCAAAAGGGTCACCAGCCAGCCAAAAGAGCCGCAAAAATAATTGAAGAAGACAAACCAAAACCCGACCCAAAAACTTTTGGTCACTGTTTTCGCCAGAACAAAGCTGAGAAAACCAATACCGATTGCCAAGCTCAAGGGAATGATTTGAAAGTAAAGATTGACCAAAGGCAAGGGAATGATTTTGTTCAATAGGGCAGCCAAAGCATTAAAGCCCCAATGATAGTTAGTGATAACCTGCCCAGATAAAATCGGGTTGAAGGGCGGAATCTTCTGTCCAGCCTGTTCTATCAAGGCCAAATGCCAAACGCCGTCATGACCATTCGGCCCCCAAAAACCCATACCAAAGTCGTAAACCAAACCGCTACGGATCATCGGCAAGGAAAAAGTCACTGCTCCTAAGAATAAAAGAAGTAAGAAGCATAATAACTTGGGTTTTTTCATCTTTTTCTCAGCATTGAACTAAATTCTTTTAGAAACCAGCTGATCTCTGCCTTAGCAAGAAAAAGACAAAGAAGAAGATAAAATAAAATGCCGCTGACCACAAAAATAGTCAACCCTAGCATATTCTGAGGAATCAAGCTGCTGACCAGCAAAAGAAAAACATACATCATCAAAGTGATTAGGGCTGGTTTCAAAATCATTTTTTTTAAAGAGACAGCAAATTCTTTTTTAGCTAACCACCAGGCCACAAAAGAACTACTAGAAACTAAGAAAAGAGTAAAAGCGGCGCCATCAGCTCCTTTTAAAATTGACCCTAGGGGTACTAATAGCCAGGTGAGAATTGTCCAGAAAACCATTAATTTCAGGCTAAGGATCACCTTTCCTACGGCATTAAAAGCATTAACCAAAGGTGTCGTGGCCGCGCCAAAAGAAAAGTTGGCCAGATACCACCAGAAAGGAATTAAAGCGATGCGCCATTTTTCATATTGAGGAAAAAGATTAATTACCTTGGGCATGGCCAAAGCCATCCCCAAGAAGGCAGGAAAAATAGTTAAATTTAAAAGAAAACCGCTCCTCTCTATGGCCCGCTTCAGTTTTTCTTTATCTGCCTGAATTCTAGAGTAGGCAGGAAAACTAACTCTTACCAAGGGATCCATGATAAAACGCAAGGGCGCCTGAGCCCAACGTTGAGCCCAGCCTAAAACTCCTACCCCATCGCTACCCAAAATTCCCCAGAGAAAAATATTCATCAACCTGTCTTTTAAAACCGCCAATAATGAATTGACTTGAAAAGGAATCCCGAAATGAATCAGGTGTTTAACTTTTCTGAAGTTAAAATTAAAACCGATTGGCCAAGGAGAGATGAGATAAATCAGGAGAACGCCGGTCAGGGAACGGGCCA
>CAZMUE010000040.1:0-5344 GCA_964569725.1 uncultured Gammaproteobacteria bacterium | reverse complement strand
CAATTCAGCTACAGCCCATCTCTATATTACCAATCCTTTTAAAAATATCAGAGGCGGCTTAAGAAAATTTAACACTCTTTTTTCTACCCATCCGCCCATAGAAGAAAGAATAGCCTCTTTAGAGAAAATGCTTTAATTTTCCGAGAGTAGCCGGAGAGAAGAAAAACCCTAAGCTATTTCTGCAAATAAAATTGCCTTTTCTTTTCTGGAAACTTTTCAATGGCATAGCGGAGCATGGTTCTGGGCATAGTTTTGGCATATTTCTGGAGAAATTTCTCTTCAGTTTCTAAATCTTTTTTGCCGATCTCTCGCAGCATCCAGCCAACTGCCTTATGGATGAGATCGTGAAAATCATTAAGAAGGATTTCGGCAATTGCCAAGGCTTCTTTAAATTGGCCTTCTCTAATAAAAGTGAAGGTGGCCATCATGGCGATTCTTTTTTCCCAAAGATCATGGGATTTGGCTAATTTAAACAGAATTCTCTTTTCCTTGGGGTTTTCCAGCAAATATTCGCCGACAAGGTGAGGAGCACTGCCATCAACCAGATCCCAATTATTAATCCAGGCAGTATTTTGCAGATAGAATTGATAAATTTTCTTCTTTAAATCAGAATTTGCCTTACGGTAGTGTTCTTTAAGAATTATTAAGGCAATGACGCGGCATTCGTGAATATTAATCCTTAAAAGTTTTTTGATTTCCGTTAAACAAAGTTCTTGGTATTTCTTAGCAACCTCTCTTTGCTGGGGGGTGGTTAAGCCTAAAAAGCGATCTCCTTCGCCATATTCGCCGGGCCCGGTTTTGAAAAAACGAGCGTATGCCTTAGCTTTTTCAGGATTCGCCAAAGCTAAGAGGTTTTTTTTGACTGTTTGATGATTCATACCTGATTATACAGAGGCTCAGCGAAAAAATTCTTTTGTCCTCTGGAAAAGACCTAATCTTAAGGGAGGCAGGCCGGTTATTTTGTTAATTTGACCATAAGTGGCGACCTTACTCTTGGGAATTCGAGCAACCATCTGGTGGATTTTCAGAAAAACTTCCTTCATGATTTGATTCACTATATAATATTTAATATAATACTTTATGGACAAAGAAGTAATAAAAAATTGGCCAGTCGCTATGGCTCTCCGCTTTTCCCTTGGGCGTGACGGAATAACTAATTGGCAGAGATTTGATCAACTCTGCCAAAAAGTAGCTTTTCCTATGGTTAGAATTATTTGGGGCTCAATTGACGAAAGGGAAGCGGTTAGGGCTGCTTTTAGGCAAGTTTCTCCAGATCTTTAACGATTCTGTGCTATGCTAGAGGTAATGAAAAAATCTCTCCTGGTAATAAGTTTCTTGGTCCTAATTCCTTCGTTAATCCTAAATGCCTATTTTCTTTTCTTCAAGCAAGACCAGTTGAAAAAGGTTTTGGTAATTGATGTTATTGACGGCGATACTTTTGTTATTGAGGGCAAGAAAAGAGTCAGGCTAATGGGAGTTTATGCTCCGGAAGATGGTCTTTGCGGCAGCGAAGAGGCGACAGAAAAACTTAAGGAGCTTGTTGATCAAAAACAAGTAGCTTTTAAAGACCTTTCTGCTGATACTTTTGGCAGAATTGTGGCTACGGTTTACCAAGGGAATGTTTTTGTTAATAAAGTGATGCTGGCTGATGGTTTAGCCAGATATGACAATGATTCTTCTTCAACAAGAGAAGAGTTAAAAGCAGTTTATGAACAAGCAAGAAAAGACAAGCTGGGTATTTTTAGCGAAAAGTGCTACCAAACGGAGAATAAAGAAAATCCTCAATGTAATATTAAGGGCAATTTTAATAAAAAAACCGGCACCAAGATTTATCATTTGCCGGATTGCAATGAGTATAAGACAACTGTGGTTGAGCTTGACGTTGGCGATCAATGGTTTTGCACGGAAAAACAAGCGAAGGAGGCAGGATTTATAAAAGCACAAAACTGTCCTTAGAAATGGAAAAAGGAAAAATTCATTCAAGTGCTTTTAGAAAAATAAACTTCTAATTTTTAAGGTATTTTCTCCCTTTTAGTTTATCTGGTAAGAGGTTTTTACTTTTTTCTGGATAAGGCTCATAATTTTTGCCATAACCCCAATCTTTCATTAAATCAGTGACGGGATTGCGCAAACCTAGGGGAATAGGGAGATTACCGTAAGCCTTGATATCCTGCTGAGCTGACCTTAAAGCATCATAGCTAGAGCGGTTTTTAGGCGCGCTAGCGAGGTAAACTACCCCATGAGCTAGGTTGATAGCGCATTCGGGATAACCAATGGTCTCACAGGCTCTGAAAACGGCGTTAGCTATGAGCAGAGCTCGAAAATCACCTAAGCCGATGTCTTCTGAGGCAAAAATAACCATGCGCCTGGCAATGAATAGAGGATCTTCGCCAGCCTCAACCATGCGAGCCAGATAGTAAAGGGCGGCATCTGGATCAGAAGCACGCATGGACTTAATAAAAGCAGAAATAGTGTTGTAATGCTCTTCGCCTTTTTTGTCAAAGCGCAAATGCCGCGACTGCAGGGCTTCTTTTAAGGTCTCAATGCTTATTTTTCCATAGAGCTCATAGGTATTTTCTAATAAAGTTAAAGCTTGCCGGGCATCGCCGCTAGCCATGCGGATGAGCCAGTCTTTGGCCTCCTGATTAGCAGAAACCTTCTTTTTATCAGCTAACTTTTCCAAGCCTCGTTCAACAACAATGGCCATTTCTTGATCAGTTAAAGAATTGAGAGTAAAAACCCGCGAGCGAGAGAGAAGGGGACTGATGACTTCAAAAGAAGGATTTTCTGTGGTAGCGCCAATTAAGGCAATGGTGCCTTTTTCCACGTAAGGCAGTAAAAAATCTTGCTGGGCTTTATTAAAACGATGAATTTCGTCTAAAAAGAGAATAATTTTCCTAAAGCCCAATGGCTTCTCTGCGTCTTCTTTTTGATTAAAGAGATCCACTTTCTTAAGAGTTTTAGTCATTTCAATAACCTTGCGGACATCGTCTTTGCCAGCAGAAACAGCAGATAAGGCTACGAAACGAGAACCAGTTTCTAAGGCAATTAACCTGGCGAGAGTTGTTTTGCCGCAGCCTGGTGGACCCCAAAAGATCATGGAAAAAATCTGTTTTCTTTCAATCGCCAGGCGAAGAGGCTTGCCTTCGCCTAAAAGGTGAGGTTGGCCAATGAATTCAGATAATTTTTGCGGTCTGATGCGGTCAGCTAGAGGAGAAGATTTGTCCATAACTCATTATACACCAGACTTCGGGTTTTTTTAGGGATTATTGAGAGACCCGATCCAGGAGAGCGCGATAGCTAGGCTCCATTTCCTCTTGCCAAGGACGATAAGGACCGAAATCACAGATTTTAATCCGATGATCAGTAGAAACCAGCAGATTTGGAGTAGGAGGGATTTCAGGAACAATTTGACACCGCATGGCCGCCTGCCGAACTGGTCCAAGAGTAAGGCTAATAGGAAAAGGTAAGCCTTCACCTACCTCATTCTTAACAACCCTTGCAGCTTGATATAGATCGCATAAACGGGTTCTTAATTCAACCCATTACGGTCTAGCAGCAGCTATTTCAGCTGGAGGGCAGTCTCTAGCAGTCCAGCCTTCAACAAAAGGCTGAGTTATAAAAACTCGAGTCGTTGGGCCACGATTATCTCTTTTTTGAGCGACGATTACTGAGGTGGGAACAATAACCTCTTTGCCCAAAGCCGTTTGCAAAAGGGCAATGCTTCTCCTTAAAAACAAAGCAGCCTGGAAAGCTTCTTCAGGGGTAGCGAAAGTTGTTCGGCTCCATTTTAAAACTACAGGTCCATCCTGGCCTTTGATAAGACCGACGACTGAATCAGAATTGTTTCCACCAAAACCCTGGAAATGATCACGAAAAGGAACTAACTCAACATATTTCATTTTCGGGATAGCTTTTAACTTATAGGGGATATTTTAAGTAAAAAAGGCTTAATTTTCAAGTGTTAGATAATTTTAAGAAAGATAATATAGGTTAGTGACCATAAAATTGATCGTTTTTTTTAACTTTCTTTTGGAAAGGAATTGATAAAATAAAAGGGGAGAGTTAATATTGTGCGACGTCTATAACAAAATAACAACAATATATAAACCAAATGAAAAAACTAAATCGAAAAGAACAATTAAAACAAATAAAGAATCTCAGAACCTGCCTAAAAAACGGCCTAGGGCCAAACGCCAAGAAGGCATGAAAACTTTACCCTCGGAAGCAATTTCGACCGCATCTCTGATTTGTCTTACTTCCTCAACTTGAAACGGTTAAGAATCAAGAAAAATTTGCTCTGCTGCTGCCAAAGATGACCCTGGTTCTACCATCAGCTAAGTAGCCCGTAGCAGATCCCAAAGTAATTCCACCAAATGTTCTAGACAGTGAACCACGTCGAAAGGCAGTCTGCCATCAATTCGGAGAAAATCTCTTCATCCTAAAAGAAAGACAGTCGTCTCCTTCTGGGAAAATTTCTTCACCAAATTCAAAATCAAACAAAGATCTTTTATGGAATTCCATTCCGGTTCAGTCCTCAAGGCAAGCAGTAATAATTAGACGCTTCAAGGTGGTCCCCGGAGGCCAACAGGTCATGAGGGTCAATTGTTTCTTGTTTTCTTTCTTAACCAGATAATCAATCTCTTTCGGGCTCACCAGCTTTTTCTCAGTCACTTTGTATTCTGATTTCTCGCCTTGATAATAAAGATAAATCAGATCATCTTTTTCTAATTTATTAAGAAGGTAAAAAACAGCATTATAGCGATTGGCCTGATAAAAATTCCCAGCTGAATGAGCAAAAAGGAAAATGTTACCGCTCTGGCCAGGGTAGGCGCTGCCCTTAGCATGGGCAATCCCTTGGGTTAGGGCCTTTTGGTAAACATAAGAATTATAAGGGTCAACGTTGGCAATAATTTTAGCGTTGGCCTGAATTTTAGGAATAACGATACCAAAATCACCATCCACTGGCTCAATTTCTTTGGTTAATGCCGAAGCTTCTTTAGAAATCTGAGGTTGCAACTGGTACTTAATTTCAACCCTAACAATAGGGTAGAAGGTCCGACCCAAAATAACCAGGGAAAAGAGGATAAGGAAAAGGCCTAAAAGCAAAAAGGGGGTTTTAGGCGTCTTCTTTTTTGCGGAGCTGTTTCCAGACATAGACAATTATACCTGCTAGCAAAACTAGAATAACAAGCCGCCAAGGCCAACTAATCTTGCTGGCAAAGGCACCCAAAACATTGCTGACCGCTTCCTCTTCGCCAGGAGCTGCCTCAATAGCACCAGCGCCGCCAACCTCGCCTTCGGCCTCAACTCCGGCTTCCCCAGGAATAACCACGCCAGTAAC
>CAZMUE010000039.1:0-5542 GCA_964569725.1 uncultured Gammaproteobacteria bacterium | reverse complement strand
GTCATCGCGGTTTTCCCACACCCTGGCGTGCCCTTTGCCATTTTAGCGGTCTAGGGAAAATTTTCCCCAAGAGCAAATTCTTTGCTGGATATACCTTGGGACACCTTCTGAGTTCAAGAGCAGCTCATGAAATTGATGCGGGGACTGGTGCTTTTCTGATGATCAAAAAAGATTTGGGCCAAAAATTGGGCTGGTGGGACGAGGACTATTTTTGGTACGGCGAGGATCTTGATCTTTGTTATCGCCTTAAACAGGCCGGTAAGAAAGTTTACTTTTTGCCTCAAGTAAAGGCTCTTCATTACCGTGGGATTAGCTCGGGGATTAAGAAACATAGCCAGGGAATGTCACAGGCAAAAAAAGAAACCAAGATCAAGGCAGCGCGGGCCTCGATTGTGGCGATGCGGATTTTTTACCAAAAGCATTATGCCCGAAAATACCCCTCCCTACTGAGAACTTTTGTTTTTACGGGAATCAGAATTTTGGAACTCTTCCGACTGTTAAAAGTGACTTTATCTAGATGAAAAAAGTTGTCATTGACGCGAGAATGTATGGTTCTAAACATGCGGGGATCGGTCGTTACGTTAAAAATTTAATTCAGAATTTGTCTTTAGAAAAAGAAATAGAATTTATTCTTTTGGTAAGGAAAGACGATCAGCAACAGATTAAGAATGAACTGGGTTCAAAAAAATTTAAATTAGTTATTGCCGAGGCGAGGCACTATTCATTAAAAGAACAAATTATTTTACCAATTGTTCTTAATAAGATTAATCCCGATCTTTTTCACGTGCCTCATTTTAACGCGCCGATTTTTTGGTTTGGCAAAACAGTGGTTACTGTTCACGATATGATTATGCATTATTCGACTGGTCTTCAAACCACGACGAGATCTAAGTTTCTTTATTGGCCAAAACAATTGCTTTATCGCTTGGTTTTTTATTTAGCAGTTAAAAAGGCTCAGAAAATTATTGTCCCCAGCAATTTTTGGAAAAAGAAACTGCGAGATCGATATGGTTTTAAATCCGAAAAAATAGCGGTTACCTATGAAGGTGCAGATGAGTGGCAAGAGTTGAGGCCGAATAAAAGCTTAGTCATTAAAGCCAGGAATCCTTTTGCCGTTTATACTGGTAGTGCTTATCCCCATAAGAATCTAGAAAGGCTTTTTCTCGCTGTTAAAATCCTCAACGAGGAGCAAAAAACTCCTTTTGATCTTTATGTTTCTTCTGGCCGCTCGGTCTTTTTAAAAAGACTGGAAAAGCTTTCTCAGTCTCTAAGGGTTTGGGGCTACGTGAGATTCTTAGGATTTGTTGACGACCAAGATTTGGCTGCCTATTATCAGAAGGCAGTTTGTTTGGTTCAGCCGTCTCTTTTGGAAGGCTTTGGTCTGACTGGTCTGGAGGCAATGATGATTGGTTGTCCAGTTTTGGCAGCAGACGCCTCTTGTCTGCCCGAAGTCTACGAGTCAGCAGCACTTTACTTTGATCCTCATGATTCCCAAGAAATGGCAGAGAAAATAAAAACTCTGGTTAATAATCCGGAATTAAGAGAAAAACTCCGCCAGCTTGGTTTTGCCCAGGCAAAAAAGTATTCCTGGCAAAAAATGGCCAAAGAAACACTTAGCCTTTACCTTAATTTGCTTAAAGAATGAAGATTGCTTTAGCTTACGACTGGATTAACCAATTTGGTGGTGCGGAAAGAGTGGTTAAGACGATTGCCGGGCTTTGGCCAGGAGTCAGTCTTTTTACTAGTGTTTATGACTCCCAAAAGGCTGGCTGGGCCAAAGGTTTTTCAGTGCAAAGCTCGTTTTTAAATCGTTTTCCTTGGGCGAGTGAGCAGTACCGGTTTTATTTCCTAGCCATGCCTCTTGCTTTTGAGAGCTTTGATTTCAGCAGCTTTGATCTGGTTATTTCCGTGACCTCTGGTCCGGCTAAAGCAATCCTGACCAGGCCGAATACTTTTCACCTTTGTTACTGTCTGGCGCCCACGCGGCATTTGTACAGCCAAGATTATTTAAAAGTAAAACTGCCTTTTGAGAATTTTCTCAGAGAGAGTGATTTTATTTTTAGCCAAAGGCCGGATGACTATTTGGTGATTTCTAAAAACATTCAGCAAAAGGTAAAAAAAATCTATAAAAGAGAAGCGGAAGTGATTTATCCGGGAGTGGATATAGAGAAGTTTAAGCCGAATCCTAGGTCTGGGAAGGAAAAATATTTTTTAATTGTTTCCCGGTTAGTGGGTCATAAAAGAGTTGATTTAGCAATAAAAGCTTTTAACCAGTTAGGTTGGTCTTTAAAAATTATCGGCACGGGAAGACAGGAAAAGCTTTTGAGGAATCTGGCTAGACAGAATATTAAGTTTTTGGGGCAAGTGAACGATGAAGTTTTGATTTCTCATTATCAGAACTGTCAGGCTTTGATTTGTCCCCAAGACGAAGATTTTGGTTTGGTACAAGTTGAAGCTCAGGCTTGTGGTAAGCCGGTGATCGCTTTTCGGGCTGGCGGAAGCCTGGAAACGATTGTGGATCACAAAACCGGGGAATTCTTTGATCAGCAAACTCCAGAATCTTTGATTAGGCGGTTGAAGGCTTTTCGGGCTGGCGATTATTCTCCAAAGGACTGCCGTCAGAATGCAGAAAAATTTTCTATGTTACAATTTAAGACTAAGTTTAAAGAGGTAGTGGCGCGAAAATGGCAAAGCTACAAAAAACAGAATTCTTAAAAAAGCATCTTCACGTAATGATCCTTTGTGGCGGTGGCGGTAAAAGGCTCTGGCCAAAGTCAACAACCGCAGATCCCAAACAATTTAGCCGCTTTTTAGGGAAGAAGACCCTTTTTCAGCAGAGTCTTAAAAGAGCCAGGGCAATCGCCGATTGGAAAAATATCTGGATTATGACCCATAGTGACTATGTGGCGGTAATTAAGAAGCAAGCTCCTCGGTTATTAAATAAAAACATTATTGCCGAGCCCATGGCAAAAAATACTGCCATGGCCTTTTTGGTTGGGGCTGGTTTTATTCACCACCGGGATTCAGAAGCAATTATTATTAATCTTCATTCAGACACAGTTATTCTTAATAATCGTCAGTTCTTAAAAGCGGCTCTTGCGGCGGCCCGAATAGCTAAAGAAAAAAAAGCTCTGGTTTGTCTGGGAACTTTTCCCTCTTTTGCTTCAACGGCCTTCGGCTATATAGAGAAGGGTCAGCCGGTGTTCGGTTATCGAGACGCCTTTTTAATTAAGAGCTTTGAAGAAAAGCCTAATGCCGAGCGAGCTAAAAAACTTCTGGCTACGAAAAGGTATTTGTGGAACTTTGGTCACTATATTTGGTCAGCTGATTTTGTTTTAGCTACAGCAGAAAAACTGGCTCCGGAGATTTATAAGAGAGTAAGGGCTATTTGTAGAGACATTGGTCGTAAACAACTAAGGAAAACAATGTTGGCTAATTATGAAAACGCTGAAAAAGTTCCCATTGACGTGGCTATTTCCGAGAAAGCTCAAAGGATGATCGTGATTGCCGTTGATTTCGCCTGGTCAGATATTGGCGATTGGCAAAGCGTTTACAGCTATCTTGGCAAAGACAGAAACGAAAACGCGGTTTTTGCTGACAAGCCCAAAAAGCATCTGCTGATTGATTGCCATCGTTCTTTGTTGCACGCTACAGGCAGAAAAGAAAAGGTGATCGGTTTAATTGGCGCGGAAGATTTGCTAATTGTGGAAACAGATAAAGCCCTTTTGATTTGCAAGAAAAGGGATAATCAGAAAGTAAAAGATCTTGTGGAAAAGATGCAATTAGGCAATTTGAAGAAATTTTGCTAAAATCTTGAGAAATGTTCTACAACTTTTTTAAAAGGATTCTAGATTTGATTGTGGCTAGCGTTCTTTCTCTAGTTTTCTTTCCTGTGGTTATTGCCGCTTCCATTGCTATTAAGCTTGATACTAGGGGACCGGTTTTTGCTGATACGCCCAAAAGAGTTGGCCGGAGTGGCAAAGAGTTTCGTCTCTATAAATTTAGATCTATGATTTGTAATGCCCACCAGCTCTTGAGAACTGATCCCAAATTCAAAGACCTTTATGAGAAATATAAACAAGGCAGTTATAAATTGAGCATTGATGAGGATCCCAGGATCACTAAGGTGGGAAAGTTTATTAGGAAATATTCCATTGATGAAATTCCCCAAATCGTCAATGTTTTTAAGGGAGAGATGAGTATGGTAGGGCCAAGGCCATATTATCCTGACGAACTAAAGGAACAGCAAAAGAAGCGGCCTCATACTCGGGATTTAGTTAGAGAAGTGATGACAGTCAGGCCAGGCATTTCTGGCCTTTGGCAAGTTTCCGGTCGCTCTGATGTGGACTTTGAGAAAAGAATTCAGCTTGACGCCTATTATGCTAGAAAAAGATCATTGCTTCTTGATATTATGATTTTGGCGAAAACGCCTTTTGTAATGTTAAGTGGCAAAGGAGCCATTTAAGAATGAAAATAAAACTGCCAAAGATAAGCTTAAAAAAAAGTTTCCAAAAGATTGATTTAGAAAATATCGAAACAACTGAAAAGAAGCCAGGCAGCAGGAAATGGTTGAAAATTGTCCTCATCGTTCTTGGCGTCATTCTTAGTTTAGCTCTCCTCTTGGGGGCATTGATCGGTTTACCAGCGCTGAAGTTTTCTAAGGAGGTTAAGGCAGTTTTGGCGAAAAAAGCCGACCTTGAGGCGGCCCTTAAGAGCAAAAACTTATCTTCTATCAAAAATAAGCTGGATGAAGTTGGTTATGATTTAGAGCGTCTAGAAAAATCATACCAGGGATTGGGAGCAGTGAAGATTATTCCTTTTTACCGCAATTATTATTTTGACGGCCAAAGAGTTTTTAGAAGCACCAAGCGAGGTCTTAATGCCGCCAAAATCGTTATTAATGCGATTGAGCCATATCAGGACTTTTTAGGTCTGGAAGCAAGTGAGAGTGCGGAAAAAACTAGTGAAAAAACAGTTGACGATCGGATTGATTTCTTAGTAGAAAGTATTGGCAGTTTAAGACCTCATTTAGGAGAATTGAAGGCTGAGGTTGAGGCGATTGATAGCGAGATTTCTCAAATTAATCCAGATATTTATCCGGAAGCTTTTAAGGGGTATCAGGTTAGGGGTAGGATCGTTCAGCTTCAACAATTGATCGTTCAGGCTAAGGATTTTATTGTTTCTGGGGAGCCGATTCTGGCCAAGGCAGATTGGCTTTTAGGCAAAGATAAACCGAGAAACTATTTATTCATTTTTCAAAACGATGCCGAGATAAGGCCGACGGGCGGTTTCTGGACTGCTTATGGGATTATCAAGATAGATAAAGGCAAAGTCTTTCCTTTGGTTTCCGAAGACATTTACGCGGTTGATGCCCGCTTTGGCAATAAGCTGGAAGTTTCCCGACCGATCAAGGAATATCATAAGAATGTTTACTATCAGCACTTGCGCGATATCAATCTCTCGCCTGATTTCAAAGTATCTTTAGAAGAGTTTCTGCCCCATTTCCAAAAGGTAAGTTCAGTTAAAGAATTTGACGGCATTT
>CAZMUE010000038.1:0-5610 GCA_964569725.1 uncultured Gammaproteobacteria bacterium | reverse complement strand
CCATTTTGGCAACTTCGGAAGTGGCTCGATAAACCCCAATTGGCCCGCTTAATTGCAATGTGGGTTTCTGACCAATGAAAAGCTTAAAAATACTGCTTGAAATCTCGGTAACCGTCACCTTGGCCCAGAAAAAGGCCTCTTTAAAACCAATGGCCAGACTACGAAAAGGCATTTGCCAAAAAGGATAAAATTTCGGCGCCGAAGAAGAAATAATCACTCCCATTGGCCCCTGATCTAAGGGAGCCTCTTTCCTCGGGCTCACTTTCAAAATCAAGCAGGTTTTCTCCTGGAGATCTGGCGGACAGTTAATTTTTTCTCCTCTCCCCGTTTCTTCTGCTTCCAGCAACTGATTTCCCTCCCTAGCAATCAGCAGGAATGTTTCCTGGTCTAAAAATTTTCTGGTTTTTTCTACTAATTCATCGCTCTGAGAAACTCTTTCGGTAGCAATTTCTAAGATAATATCTCCGGGCAGAACACCGGATTGGGCAGCCGGAGATTCTTTCATTACCTCGACCACCGCAACTCGACCAGTTTCTGTGGGAATCCCCATTGAACCAAAAACAATCGCAAAAAGAACCACTCCCAAAATGAAGTTCATTATCGTCCCCGCCAACATCACTAAAGCTCTCACAGTCTTCGGTTTTTTAACAAAGGAGTTTTTCTCTGAAGTCTTTACGGTTGAGGCTGGCTCATCCATGCCAGCAATCTTGACAAAGCCACCAAAAGGAATCAGGTTAAGCGAGTAAACCGTCTTGCCGATTTTCTTCCCGATTACTCTAGGCGGATAACCAAGACCGAATTCTTCAACTTTAATCCCAAAAAACTTGGCGCTAAGGAAATGACCCAGCTCATGAATAAAAATGATAACCGAAAGAGCGATAACAAATAGCAATAAAGACATTTTTTAAATTTAAACTTTTAACCGAGGATTTCTTCTTCTTTCTTTTTGGCAATCTCTTCTATCTCGGCAATGTGCTCATCGGTTAGTTTTTGCAACTTTTCCTCTTCCCTTTTAAAATCATCTTCGCTCATTCCTTTTCCTCTTAATTTCTCTTGTAGGAAGTGTCGCTCTTCGGCGCGGATATTTCTGATAAGAACCCTTATCCCCTCGGTTTTTTTATTAAGCAATTTAACATATTCTTGACGCTGTTCTGTGGTTAATGCCGGAATAGAAATTCTGATGATGCCAGCGTCAACTACGGCCGTTAATCCGGTTCCGGCAGAAATAATCCCGTTTTTGACTTCATTGGCAATGGAAACATCCCAAGGCTGAATAATAATCATCCGCGCGTCCTGAACTGTGATCGTTCCCAATTCTAGGAGTTTTAATTTCTGGGCTCCGCCATAAACTGAGACCACCAAGTTTTCCACTAGAGAGGGATGAGCCCTACCCGTACGGATCGTGGCAATATCGGTTTTAAAAACCTCAATTGCCTTTTCCATCTTCTGTCTAATAACTACTTCGTCCACTCTTTGATTATAGCAGTTTATTAAATCTGCAAACGGATAAATTTTCCCAATTTAATGTTTTCTCCGAATTTAGCAATTGTTTCGGTTAAAAGCTGTTTTACTGTTTTTTCTGGTTCGCGGATATAGACTTGAGCCAAAAGCTCTTTCTCGTTCTTTGGTGCCATGGCCGCAATCTGCATGGCAATTTCCTTAGCTAAATAGCGAAAGTCTTCGTGCCGAGCCACAAAATCAGTCTCGCAAAAAAGCTCCAGAAGAACCCCAATTTTTCCCGTAGCGTGAACATAACCACCAATATAACCCTGTTTGGTTTCTCTTTCTGCTTTTTTATCAGCGATCTGCTGACTCATCTTTTCTAAAATTTTACGGGCCCTACCCAAATCTCCATCAACTTTTTCAATGGCCTGACGGCATTCGGCAATGCCCCTGCCGGTTAATTTTCTTAGCTCTTTAACTAATTCAATTTTGTTAATCGGAGTTTTACTTTTTTTCATTAGCCTTTCCCTTATCATCAACCGCTAATTTCTTTCCCGCCTGATAAGCCTTAGCCACCTCTCTAGTAATAAGCTGGATACTACGAGCCGCATCGTCATTGGCAGGAATCGGGTAATCAACTAAATTTGGGTCGCTGTTACTATCCACAATGGCGATGGTAACCACTCCAGAATTCCTAATTTCCCTAATCGCATTTCTCTCCTTCCTGATATCAACCACAAAAATAGCCTCAAAAATCTTATCCAAATCAACCAGCCCGCCGAAAAGCCCTTCTAGCCGGTTAATTTCTTTCTTAATTAACGACTGCTCATGCTTTGTGTAAGAAGAATATTCACCTGCCTGCCATTCTTTTTTGAGCTGGACTAATTTGTCAATACTCTTCTTAATTTGAGGCCAATTAGTTACTGTTCCTCCCGGCCAACGATTAACGACATAGGGCAAACCTGCTTCCTTGGCCTCGCTCTCCACAATCTCCCTAGCCTGTCTTTTGCTGCCCAGAAAAACAATCTTTTTCCCCTGCTTACCCAATTCGAAAACGACCTCGCAAGCTTTTTTCAATAAGTCGTAAGTTTGAATAAGATCAAAAATCTGGACATTGTTACGAACTGTATAAAGATAGGGCTTAGCTCGGGGATCAGTTCTAGAAATGCTGTGGCCGAAATGACACCCTGCCTCTAAAAGATCTTTAAGCTCTACCTGAAGTTGATAAGCTGCCGGAGCGCTAACCTTCTTCTTAGCCTTGGCCTCTTTTTTCACTTTCTTGGCCACCGGTTTTTTCTTAGGCTCTTTTTTAGCCTTTTTTCCTTTTACCATTTTCCTCCTTGTTCCTCCATCGAGTCCAAAATTTTAAATCAGGAGGGAAACTCGATGTGTGAATTGAAAAGAATTATAGCCGAAAGGAACTTAGGATGTCAACAGGTTTTCAAAAAGGCTCACCACGGTAACCGGTCCAATGCCTCCAGGGACAGGAGAAACAAAAGCGGCTCTCTTAATCACTTCCTCTAGTTTTAGGTCTCCGGCTACGTTGCCTTTTTCCACCACCATTGTTCCCAAATCTAGAACCACGGCTCCCTTTTTAATCATTTCTCCCCTGATGAGGTTTCTCTTACCCACGCAGGAAACTACCAAATCTGCTTTATTTAAATGAACTAAGTCTTTCTTGTTATCTAGGTCTATCTCTAAAATCTTGCGCGCCTTACTTTTTTTAAATAAAGCAACTAATCTGCTTCCGACCCCACCCTTAGCGCCAACTACGGCAACCGTCATTTTCGGAGAAAAAAGTTCATAGGTATTAATTATCAACCAAACAGCTTTTATTACTGCCGGTAAAAAAGTTGACTTCTCGGTTAAACCGTCAATGTCCTTAGAAACAGGAATGCTGTTCATAATTTTTTCTTGGCCAGATTTGAGAAACTTAGGCAGAGGAAGCTGCACCACGACTCCATCGAAGCCCATTCCTTGGCCAATCTCCTCCACTTCTCTGGCAATTTCAGCAATAATGCGTTCTTTTCTCTTTGCGCTTAGAAAAAATGGCTTTTTGGGCAAAAAGCTAATTATCTCTGTCTCTACGCCCAATTTTTTAGCCAGCCTTACTTTCTGCTTAACGAAAAGTTCGTTTTCTTTATTCCGACCAATAAGAATCAGGGCAATTCGGGGTTTCTTTTTGTTCTTTTGTTGCCACTGTCTAGCCAGAAGTTTTAATTTTACCGCTCTTTTATGACTGAATTTCTTTCCGTCAAAAACAATCATCTTAAGGGAAATCTTTTACATAATAACCTTACTTTCTGAAAAATTTCTGTAGTTAATTCTGAAGAATCGTTATTAATAATTTGCCAAATCCAATCAGCAATCTGCCTTATCTCTTTCTCCTTCATTCCCCTGACGGTTATTGCCGGAGTTCCCAATCTGATCCCCGAAGGATAAAAAGCAGATTTAGTCTCATAAGGAACTGTGTTTTTATTAACAATAATGCCCGCTCTTTCCAAGGCCGCGGCCACGGTAGAGGCATCTTTTAAAGCTGACCCTAGATCAACAAGAACTAAATGCTTATCTGTTCCTCCGCTAACGACGTCTAAACCTTTTCCCAAAAGAATTTCTGCTAAAAGCTTGGCGTTTTTAATTGTCTGAGCAGCATAATCTCTAAACTCTTTGCTTTTTGTTTTCTCTAGGGCAATGGCAATACCAGCAATAGTGTGAAAATGAGGTCCGCCCTGGAGCCCGGGAAAAACAGAGCTATCTATCTTCTGGCTTAATTCTTTTTTAGAGAAGATCAAGGCTCCCCGGGGCCCCCTAAGAGTTTTGTGGGTTGTCATCGTCACCACGTCGGCATAAGGGAAAGGAGATTGATTAACCTTAGCCGCAATTAAACCTGCCTCGTGGGCAACGTCAGCCAGATAATAAGCGCCAACATCTTGAGCAATCTTAATCATATCTTGGTGATTAATCTCCCGCGGATAAGCCGTCCCTCCAGAAATAATCAATTTTGGTCTAAATTTCTTTGCCTGAGCAGCGATCTTCTGATAGTCAAAAACTCGAGAATCTTTTTCCACCCGGTAGAATTCTACCCGCCAAATTTTGGAAACTAGGGTTATCTTCCTTTCTGGTAAAAACCAGCCGTGAGATAAATGACCACCATCAGTTAAATGCATGGCCAGGATTTTGTCGCCCGGCTGGAGCAGGGCATTATAGACAGCCAAATTGGCTTCACAGCCAGAATGAGGCTGAACATTGACTGACCAATCGCTTTCCTTAAGAGAGAAGGCCTCTCTGGCTTTTTCCTGACAAAAACTTTCTATCTTATCAATAATCATATTCCCCTGATAATACCGTTTCTCAGGATAACCCTCTCCATATTTGTGCATCAGAACTGAACCCAAGGCCTGCCTCACTTCTGGCCAGGTATAATTTTCAGAAGGAATCATCATCAACGTCTCTTGCTGGCGTCTTTCTTCATTTTTGATTAATTCTTGAATCTTACTTTTCATGATTAACTGCCCAACCTTATTATAGTCTCTACGAAAAGAATTTATTTTCGACGGCTCGCCAAATCTCTGCCCCGATCGTTTTGGGATCACCTTCACCGTTAACCACCAGGGCCCTTTGAGGATATTTCTCCGCCAACCATTGATAGGCTTTCCAAATCTTTCTTAATCTTTTTTCTTTCTCGAAAATGGTTTTCTCTTTCCTAGAGCTACTAATCCTCTTAACGCAATTTTTAGGATTTGCCTTTAAAAGGATCGTCAAATCAGGAGATCGGCAATAACGATGGAGCTTAAAGAGCCAATCTTTATCAGCTACCAAGGAACCATAGGCTACCGTTGACCATGAGTAACGATCAGCGATCACTACTTTTCCCTGCTTGAGGGCTGGTTCTATTACTGTTTCCAAATGAATCAGGCGATCAGCGACAAAAAGAAACTCTAGGGCTAAAATGGGCATTTTGATTTTGTGATTAACGACTTTTTCAATTAGTTTTCCTGGCGGAGAATTTCTGGTGTGTTCAAAAGTAGTTATAAAGGGGATTTTTCTTTTCCCCAGCTCTTCTGCCAATCGCTTGACCTGGGTGCCCTTGCCGCAACCGTCAATGCCTTCGAAAACAATAAAAGTCCCTTTTTTATCTATAAAATCAAAAATAGTGCTGTTATGAGG
>CAZMUE010000037.1:0-5692 GCA_964569725.1 uncultured Gammaproteobacteria bacterium | reverse complement strand
ATGCCTGGAGAGAATCGCAGAAAGATCTGTTCCCCTAACGTCGTAGGGATCATCCATTCGGCAACGATCAATAACCGGGCAATGCTTTTGACAAAATATTTCCATATTGTCTAAATTTCCCAACTAAAATAGACCCATTGAGGTCTTAAAAAATAATTTCGAGAAAGCCTTAATCGACCAATGCCCTAACGGAAACGCCAAAAGTATCATGTTGGTGATTTCTACAAACTCTCAGACCCCCGGAATCAGTAATTGCCCTAAACTGTCCTGCCTCTATAGCCTTGCAGCCCCCACCTCTGGTAAATCGACATTTCAAAGGACTTCCCTCTAGCCACTGGCAAGACCCTAAACTCCCGGTTCCATAAGACATATCAGTAACGTGAAATCCTTCTGGACATTCTACTAGGGTTTCCAACTGATTAGAAATATTTAGATTTAATGGTTTCACTGGTAAATTGATTTCCCTCACTTTATCTCACCTCCCCCGCCTCATAGTAAATAATCCTGTAAGAGGATTTCTCTCCGTATCATCAAAGATTTGTTTGCCTTCCGGGGATAAGCCAGTCTCTTCCTCGAGCCTTCCTCCTGCCAAATAACGCTTTAAAAGGCAGAATCTGCAAACACTATCTCCCGCGTCAACACTGACTTGGCGAAGTGCCGCAATCACAAGATTAAGCACATTATCTTTTTTTAGAGGACAATCATCAGGTATTTTTAGAGATTCCATTTTATCCTCCTGGTGGAGATGTCCGGCTGTGAGCCGGAGTCCGAAAAGCGACTTTTAAAACTTCTACAGGTTTAGCTTATTTTTGCTTAAGCTGATTTGGAAGAATAGGCAAACTTCAAATCAGCGCTAGCTGTTTTTATCTGCTTTGTTTTAGCCAGAGACAAAGCTTTGTCTAGTTTGGTTGACACCAAACTGAATTCCTCTAGACTGGAAATTCAGCCGATGCCCGAATTACGCGTAAGCGTAAACAGGAGCCGCAGTATAATCTTCGGCATGTATTTTTGATTCTGTTTAGAGACTTTTAATCAAAGTCTACCTGCTGTTTTTCAAAGTTCTCTTTCCGTCGAGTCAAGTCATCCCCAAAAGAAAAATCAAAAATTTTTACTTCTTTCTTTTAAGTGTTTTTCAATCTTTCTTTTAGTTTCTTTTTCAAGAATCTCTCTTCTTTTTTCAAACTGTTTTTTTCTCTTCCCGATACCTATTTCTAGTTTGATCCAGCGGCCTATATTATAGCAGACCAGGGGTAACAAAGTCAATTTTTGATTGATCTTGTGCTGTAAATCGGCAATTTCTCTTTTCTTTAAAAGAAGCTTGCGCATTTGTGAAGGATTGTAGCCTTGAGGAGCCATAAATTTATATGGTTCAATAACTGCATTAATCAAAAAAGCCTCTCCGTTCTTAATTTTTACGACTGCATCCTTGAGCTGAATCCCTCTAGTCCTAACCGCCTTAACCTCGGCTCCAGAAAGAATCAAACCTGCCTCTTTTTTCTCAGAGATTTGGTATTCACGATAAGCCTCTTTATTGGTGAACTTCATAAGAGTATGGTAGCACAGCCGGAACAGAAGCGATTAAATTAAACTAAGAAAGTATATTTTTCCTTCGGAAAGGATCAAAACCTTATCATCAGTTAAGGCCATATCCTGAACTGAATTTAAATCCAACACGGTTTTGCCCATGAATTCGCCCTCTTTGCTAAAACACCAGACTACTTTCTCTGTTTCTTCAAAAAGACAAACTTTATCTGTTTCTGGAGAAACACCAACAAAAGTCGGGTTAGGAATCTCTTCTGAAAGCGTTTGGCTAAACTCCTCGCTTCTTCCAGAATAAATCTTTTTAATCGTTCCGTTTTTAAGCAGAATCCAGATTCGACCGTCAATCGCAAAGCCACGGGCATTGTTAATCGTTCCTTCTTCCCTAAGCCAAGGTTGTTTTTTACCAAAACCATCATTAACAACAGGGTATTTCCAAATCAGACCTTTTTCTCCTTCCAAAAGGTAAAGATTACCCAACCAAGTAGCTAAACCGCGCACGTCTTGCCATTCTTCATCAGCCTCAACCACAGAATTAAGTTTTTTTCCTTCAAGCTCATCTATACCTTCCTTACCCCAAAAATAGACTCTGCCCGAATAACCAGCAATTTGCTCTTTGCTTTTCAGCTTATCGTCTTGAATAATCAGCTCGCCTGATTTTTTAGTTACGTTAATAGAGATTAATTTCCCTTCGCTTTGGTCAAGAACCAAAAGGTTTTCTTTATCTAAATAAAAGTCCGTTCCTCTAACCGGCTCTGTAATTAAACTCAAGTCAAAGAATAATTCTGGCTTGACCTTGCCCACTCCGCCTAAAAAAGCGGCCAGAGAATCTGTTCTCTCTTTTAAGCGGTTCGTCTTCTCCGCATCTAGATTTAGACCCTCTAAGTCAATCGCCAGTTGTTGAGCACTTTTGATCAGCTCAAGACTATCTGAGGGAGCGATGTTCTTTATCGCCTCGGCAGAGGCAAGCTTTTCTTCAATTTGTTGATAAAGATTTTCAAACTGTTCAAACCTCTGCCTGGCTTCTCTTTTCTTCCAACCTAGAAAAGTACTGATCATTAGGAGAAAAAGGAAACCAATGCCAACGCTAATGGCTGCTTTTCTGCGAGGTTTTACGCCGGCTCTCGATCTCAAGCCTACCGAAACCTCCTTTGGCCTTAAAGAGGCAATTCTTGCCTTCAATTTTGAGGCGAGAGAAATTAGAGTAAAACCTGGTTTTTTAGGAGAAACCAATGATCTTGTTGGCTCCTCAGCTAGTTGGTTGCCTACTTCTGCTCCTTCCAAAAATTGGCTTTCTTCAGAAACTAATTCTTCAATTTCAGTCTTTAACTCTTTACCTGTCAAAAGCAGGATTGCTGCCAAAGAGCCCTGGGCCTCCCTAGCATGAACTAAAGGTGCCAACATTTCGAAAGCTTCATCTAAAGATTGGCTTGATAAGGCGGCATTAAGTGTCCCTGTGGGAACGGCTTGCAAAAATTTCTCGCTAGCAATCAAAAAAAGGTCGTTTTCCTGAATCGGTCCGACTAGCGTTTTCGTCTGTTTCTCTTTACCCCTTAAAAGAATGCCTTGCTTCTTCTCTCTTTCTAAAATAAAGTTTATCTCCCCAAAGGAGCCAAGAAAAACCTGATCTCCTTGGGTAATTAAAGCTCCTAGGTTAACCTTCACTGAAGATTTGATGAAAATTGGCTTTTCCTGACCAATTTTAGTGAGAATTGCTTCCAAATGCTCATTAATGGAATTACGTAAATCGCCGAAATATTCTTCATGAAATCTGGAAATGATCTCTCTGCCCAGAGAAGCAACTTCTGCCTGATCATCGTTTTCAACGCTTACCAAAAGAATTAGATTGCCTCGCTGACTGATCTTTTCTTTATCCTTAGGAATAAATTCCCAAACCTGAGACCAAGAATTATCGCTTGGGGTGCCAACTATCTGACGAACCAAAAGATCTTTCATCTTAGAGAATCAATAAAGCTAGAAAAAGTAATAAGATCGGGAAAATGAAATGTAACCAGGCTAAAATTTTAAGAAAAGCCCCGATTATGGCTGAACCATTCAGGGTCTCGGTCATCATGTAGACCTGGCGCAAAACAACAATGCTAAAAACTCCATAAACTCCAAAAGCCGCTAAGAAAAGGAGTTTGGCGACAGACCAGATAGAAATACCTAATAGACCATTTATGAAATTATCCATTTATCATCTTAATCTTCCTTCTAGGGCCTCCTGCTTTTCCTCAATACCCATCTTCTCTAAAATTTTTACTACCTGACTGGGATTGGGAACGTCTTCAAATTCAAAACGAGGTTTTTCCGCTGCCGTCTGGATATAGATGGTCCCGAAATTAAACATTGTCCTTAGAAAACCACCCATAACCATGGTAATATCTTGAACCTGCTCAATTTCCGCATCAGAAATTTCCTTATAGATCAGACTGAAAAAATCAATATCGACGATTCTCTCGTCAGTAATAATGTTGACATTGAAATACCAGGAGAGAAACCTTTCTAAGACAAAGGCAATAACCAGGAGATACCAAAGAACCAGGGCGAAAAACTGAAATCTAACTGGCAGAAAATCTAAAAATGGGATAAAGGGCAATAATGAAGGGGCTATAAACATTATCCCGGCGACAATAATCCAACTCACGTTTGTCAACCAATGCCGTCTCAACATAACAATAATTTCTTCCTGATCCATCTGGGTTTCAAAACTCGCTCCCTTAGGTCTGCCGACAAAAGCGCTTAACGAGCCGCCTCTTTCCCCTGCCAGACGATAAATCTCTTCCCGCAACTCCCTTGCCTCTTTTGATTTAGACGGAAATTTCTTCTTGCTAACTTTTTTCTCTGGCGCTTTAGGTTTTTCAGACGCCTTGTAAATATCTGGCATTATAAAGAAATAATAGCAGAAAAGAATGAGCTTTTCTAATTAGCTCCTTGCCGAAGTCTTTCTATAAGATCCCAACATTCATCTTGTCTAATCAAGTTGGCGCATCTAATTTTTAACGCTTCTCCCATTATCCTAGCTGGACGAGAATTCAAAAAAGGAAAGTCTGCTAGCGGTAAATTGCGAGCTTTATCCCAAATAGCCACACATGTTCTACTCATCTCCCCAAAATCTCTTTGACACAAAACTAGTTCTCTTTCCATAAACTCTCTACTAATATCATTATAGCATAGCTATTTCTTCTCAATATTGAATAAAGGAGATCTAATCGCAATATAACCAGGGGCTCTCAGGTTAAAAGCTTGCTTAAACTCGCTGCCGGAAAGACTAACCGTCCCTTTATTGGTAGAAAAGGTCAAGGAAGCGGTTGAACCATCGTTGCTATAGGTAACCGAAACTGAATTGACATTGGTAAAAGCCCCACCTTTTTCATTAGCTTTACTTCTTAATTCTTCCAAAGAATAAGGATTGCCAGTAATGCCGCCAATCGGGCATTGATTGATGGTTACAGGCAAAATTCTCTCGTCATTACCCACAAGCCAGGCGTTCAAAATATCAGCCATCTCCTCAGAATTCAACCAAGGATGAGAACGGTTGCATTTGGCTGATCCAGAAGTGTAATTTTGGGTGTACCAACTGCTATAAAACCAAGGACTGCCTGCTTTTGACTCCCAGGCTCGAGAGGCAAAACCAGAACCCCCTTGGCTATCAACAGTATCCCACCTTCCCGAAGGATAGGTTAAATAACCACCGGCAGTGGAGGAGTAGAAGGTAATTACATCTTCTATAACCTGTCCTCTGGTTTCTTGAACTGCTTCTCGCCAGGCCTGAGGTGGGTTGGCGGCCTTGCTATTAGAAAAAACTTGACAGGCCTGTGTTGTGCAAATGGTTTTGCCTTCTGTTTTATAGCGATAAGCATAAGTTCTGGCGGCGATTGCCTGAGCCTTCAAGGCCTCTTTATGCCAATCAGAAGGCATTTCCGCAATTCCTAAGAGATAATAATCTTCGAAATTAAGGTTGCCAAAACCAGCAACAGAAATAGTCCCACTCGTGTCTTTATTGACCGGAGTTTTATCATAATAGGCTTGCAGGATTTGGGCGTAGCCCTGACCGTTATCAGCTCTACCCTTAGCCCCGTACTGGCTCATGCCTTTGCGATGAGTCCAGGCGCCAAAAAAAAAAGCGGCAAACCAATTTCCTCCTCCTGGG
>CAZMUE010000036.1:0-6037 GCA_964569725.1 uncultured Gammaproteobacteria bacterium | reverse complement strand
CGTCTGTCGAATCGATCAAGCGCCAGCGGGCTTCCTTGCCCCAATCGGTTTTGAAACCAGTGAGAGATTTCCTTACTCAAGAACTTTCTCGTTTAACTACCAGGAAAAAACAAGCCGAAGGCAACGATCCCTTTAAAGATTTTTCCCGGGCCAGGGATAATGCGGCTATGGATACCGATGCGGCTGAGCAGTTTGGTCATGTTCGCGCCCAAGCCACCAAAAAATATCTAGACAGGCGCATTGTTCAGATAAGAAAGGCCCTAACCAGGGTTAAGATTGGTCGTTATGGAATCTGTGAAAAATGCGGTCAGTTTATTGACACCGAAAGACTAACGGTTTTTCCAGAAACAACTTTTTGCCTTCGTTGCCAAAAAGAAAAAGAAAAATAGCTCCATTGAGATAAATGCTAAAGATAAAGATTATTTTCGAGGATAATGATTTCTTGGCCGTTGATAAGCCAGCCGGCCTAATCGTCAATCAAGCTTTAACGACAAGAGGCAAAGAGACGCTTCAGGAATGGCTTCTGGAAAATATCTTTAAAGGAAAATCTCCAGAGGAAAAGGGGAGTGCTTTTAGTTTAAGGTCAGGAATCGTTCATCGCCTTGATAAAGATGCTTCTGGTTTGCTTCTGGTAGCAAAAAATGGAAAAAGTTTTCTTGCCTTACAAGAGCAATTCTCGCAAAGAAAAGTGGAGAAGACCTATTTAGTCTTGGTTTGGGATGATTTGCCTAAGCAGGGGACGATTAAAGTTCCGGTGGGGCGATTGCCTTGGCAGCGAAGAAAATTCGGCATCCGGCTTGAGGGGAAACCAGCAGAGACGAGTTATCGAATTAAAGAAGACTTTCCTCGGACGGGGGTTACCCTTCTAGAGGTAGAGCCAAAAACAGGGAGGACGCACCAAATTAGAGTTCATTTTCGCTATTTTGGTCATCCTTTGGTTGGAGATTTGCTTTATGGTCGTCGCCAATTAGACAGAAAGATTAAAGCGCCAAGATTGTTTCTCCACGCCCACGCTCTTAACTTCTTTCATCCCACCAAAAAAGAGAGAATTAGTTTAAACTGTAATTTACCAGGAGAATTAGCTTTTTTCCTGGAAAAATTGAGAAAGAAAGAGTAATGAACCATTCCAGAAAAAAAGTAAAGCTTTTTCCCACCTTTTGCTTTTTGGGCCTAATTTTAGGATTAGCCCTCATGATCTTAAAAACTTTGTTTGGTTTTAGACAAAGTTGGGACGCCAGAAAATATTTCGGGGTGATCATGGCTTTTAAGGATCAGGCAGTGGTTTTGGCAGCAGTGCCTTCAAGGGGACAGCTTTCAGCCTTGTTGCTTCCGGGCGAACTGTTTATTCCTTCTTTCGGTGATCACGGCAGCTATCAACTGAAAAAGCTTCCCCTTCTGGCAGAGCAAGAAAAAAACCCAGATATCTTCTATAAAAGCATTAGTCATTATTTCGGCATCCCCCTGCATAAACAATGTTGGTTAAAAGAAGAATCCTGGACTGATTTTTGCCCTAAGGGAGAACTTGTCTGCCTTAAGAAAAAATTCTTCCTGCTTTTAGCAAAGGGAATTGTCAGCTTTAAGGACAGCTCATGCCAGTTATCATTAAGGGAGCGTTTTCTCCTCTGGCGCTTTGCCGCCAGAAATGATCTCAGTTTTAGCCTGATTGACTTCAAAAACCTGGTTTCCGCAGAAAAACAGAAACTTGTTGACAACACCGAAGTTTTAGTGGTTGACCCCGTAGTTTTGAAGGAAAAATTAAATAAAATGTTTTTTGACCCCTTGTTTGGCAGAGAAGATCTAAGCTTAGGTGTTTTTAATAGTCTGGCCAGTTATGGTTTGGCCTCTCAGGTAGCGACGATTATTACCAATGCCGGTGGTCGGATTGTCAAGATTGATAATACCACTGAGAAGATAGAGGGAAATTGCCTGATTAGGTTTAAAAGAGACAATAAAAAATCATATTCCTTTAAGATGCTCTCCAGCCTTTTCAACTGCTCTTTAGAGGAGGTGGCCGGAGAGGAGATTCTTGATCCAGAAATTCAACTCTTCCTAGGCGAAAAATATTTCTATTAGTCTTGATTTAGGTTGCAAATAGCGCCTTGCTAGAGATAGAATATAAGCATGTCTGGACATTCAAAGTGGGCTAATATTAAGAACAGAAAGCAAGCCGAAGACAAAAAAAGAGGTAAAGTTTTCAGCAAATTGGCGAGAGCCATTGCCGCTGTGGTTAAAGAAGGCGGGAGCGCTGATCTTAGTGCTAATCCTCGTTTGAGGATTATTGTTGAGAGGGCTAGGGGGGCAGATATGCCCAAAGATAATATTGAGAGGGCAATTGCCAGCGCGGCAAAATCGCAACAAGCTTTAGAAGAAATTGCCATTGAGGGCTATGGCCCTTTTGGGGTGGCTGTTTTTGTCGAAGCTACTACTGACAATCGTCAGCGAACTATTCAAGAGTTAAGGCACCTTTTTCAAAAAGTTGGCGGAGCAGTGGCTGAGCCAGGCGCAGTGGCTTTTCAGTTTAAGAAAAGGGGAGTGGTAGAAGTGGTTAAGCCGAAGAGCGAAGAGACCCTGCTTTCTTTAATTGATTACGGGGCTGAGGATTTTCAGGAAGAAGATCAAAAAGTCTTTATCTTTCTGCCCCCAGAAAAAATCTTGGACTTTGTCAAAAAAATAGGGGAGAGCGGCCTTTCTGTTTTAAGCAGCGACGTGGTTATGAAGCCAGTGAGCCCCCTCATGATTGATGATAAGGCTAAAGCCAAAACCCTGCTTTCTTTTCTTGATGAGATTGAAGACCACGACGACGTTCAGCGGGTTTTCGTTAACTTCGATCTCCCCGATCAGATTATAGATTCCCTAGAAGATTAAGAAGTGGAAAAGAAAAAAAGATTCGTTCTGGCCACCAGCTTTCTTACTCTGGTTTTTTTGGCAATTGAACTTTTTCTTAATATTGATTGGTATTACCAGGGAGTTCTTTTCCTTGGGCTCCTAACAGCCCTGGTTCTCTTTTTGACCTTTAAAGACTTTGTAGAAAAGTGGATCTTTTGGCCAGTATTGATTTTCTTGCCAGTGAGCTTTACCTTAAGCGCGGCTCTTTTCTATTTCTTAATTCCCAAAACCTGGCTTTTTCTGACCTCTGGTTTCTTCTTTCTAGGGCTTTATTCTAGCTTTTTGATAGAAAACGTTTTCTTAGTCAGTCTTCAGGTCAAAACCGTGCCTCTTTATCGAGCTGCCCATACGGTCAGCTTTTTGCTTTTGCTCCTGATTAGCTTTTTCTTTTTCAACACCATTTTTTCCTTTCGTTTTCCTTTTTGGGCAAACGCCTTGTTAGTGGCTTTAGCCACTTTTCCCTTGGCCTACTTTTCTTCCTGGAGTTCACTTCTGGCAGAAACCCAGGCGTCGACGGTTCTTAGATATTCAGTCATTGTCAGCTTGATTATGGCCCAAGTGGCCCTCGCCATTTCTTTCTGGCCCTTAGGTGTAAATTTATCGTCTCTTTACATGGTTTCTTTCTTTTACGTCATCGGAGGTCTTACCCGGGCAGCTCTTCGGGAGCGACTTTTTAAGACCACGATTAAGGAATTTATCTGGGTTGGCATTGGTATTTTCCTAGCTTTATTTCTAACCACTAGCTGGCAGGGCAAAAAATTTTAGAGGCATAGGCGAGACAGGGGAGAGGGGAACCCATAAAGATCCTATAATACGTAATATAACAAACTATCCCATAATATTAATGTTATTTCACAAAACTATAGGACAACATTTCACGAATCTAAACTTTTAGCGGTCAGGTATTGATAATGCTAATTACCCCTCTTTTCAACGATTTTGGCTATAAATAGGGAAAAACGGCACGGAGTCTTTTGTGGAAAACATTTAAGTCTCTTCTCTAGAAGAGAACTCCCTCTTTTGATTGATTTTAGCTTTATTTTCAAGAGAGAAAGCAAGAATGGTTCCTAGAAACAAGAGCCGTTTGCTTTTATTTATTAGAACTCTGCTTCCCCGAGGGAGAGAATTATAGAATATCTAGTTGCCAGAGAAATGGACAGGCGTATTGTCGCACAATGTATCTTTTGCGACTCTACTCAAAGCAGCACGGAGGAGAAGGGGTTTTACTTTGGTTTTTAAATTTTCCTTTTTTCTTTTATTTTTTCTTTTATTTCCATTAATAATCAGCCTTTTTCCTTCCTTATCCTTAAAGGCCTTATTCTTGTTGGTCTGGCCTTAGGGCCAAAACCTCTTCCCCACCAAGGGCTTATTTTCTTAGAACCAAGATTTTGGCTTATTTTTCAGGTTCTGGTCGAGAAGGCCCAAGTTTAGCTTTTTGCTAGAGGCCCTGAGACGGCCGTTTTTAAATAAACCAGTATCTTAGGTCATTTAAATTAGCTTTCTTTTAGATGGGCTATTTTTACTTGTTTTCTGACAGAAGTTTTTAGCAAGTTGCGGATCTCCCTAGATTTTTCACAAGTCTTTTATCAGAAAATCTTATCATAATTAAATTTTTTTATGATAACTAATGTTTTTCATCAGAAAAAAAGAAAAGCCAGTAAAGAGGCAGTTTATCTTTTCCGATGCTTGTCTGCTTCTACGTCGCACAATTTGACAAAGAGAAAAGAAGTCTTTAAAATGGAACCATGATTAAAAATCAAGACCTTAAAACCCTTATCAATGATTTTCTTGAATATTTAGAAATTGAGCGCAATGTTTCCCGACTTACGGTCCGCAACTACCATCACTATCTAAACAGATTTCTTCAGTTTCTCAAAACCTCACTTGCCTGCCCTACCCTAAAAGATGTTAACCAAGAAAGTGTCAGGAATTATCGTCTTTTTCTTTCCAGATTCAATGACAATAAAGGTAAACCCCTGAAAAAAGTTACCCAAGGTTACCATGTGATTGCCTTAAGGTCTTTTTTAAGGTGGCTAGCCAAGAATGACTTTAAAGCCTATTCAGCTGATAAGATTGAGGTTCCCAAGCCCGAACCCAGACCCTTAAAATTTTTGGATGCTAATAAAGTTCTTAGACTTTTGAATCAGCCTACCCTTGATAAAACTATTGGTCTCAGGGATAAGGCTATCTTAGAAGTGCTTTTTTCTACTGGCCTTAGAGTCAGCGAGCTGATTTCCTTAAACAAAGAGCAGATTAACTTGAAAACCAGGGAAGTGGGCGTGATCGGTAAAGGCGGTAAATCAAGGGTGGTTTTCCTTTCCAAAAGAGCCAGTCATTGGCTGGATCGCTATCTGGCTGCCAGAGATGATCATTATCAACCGCTTTTTATCCGCTACTCGGGTAAAAAAAACCCGGCAGCCGGCGACGAGGAAATGAGATTGACCTGCCGTTCTGTCCAGAGAATGATTAAAAAGTACGCTCGCAAAGCGGAATTGCCAATTAAGGTTACTCCACACATTTTGAGGCATTCGTTTGCCACTGACCTGCTTTTTGACGGCGCCGACCTGAGATCAGTACAAGAACTCTTGGGCCACAAGAATATTGCCACTACTCAGATTTACACTCACGTGACTAACCAAAGGTTAAGGGAAATTCACGACAAATTTCACAGTGGCAATAAATAAACCTCTTCCAAAAAAGATCGACTTATGATATCCTATAGCCAAGATGGAGATTAAACTTGCTAGATATCTAATAGTCCAGCCGGCGGGATTAAGGTCAGCCAGGCAAGGCTTAGGCGATTGTCGCGATCTTGATTATCAATATCACGCTGGAGTGTTTCTTCCAGTTTGTCTTCGGGGCCGCGATGATGAGCTTTGCCCAGGAGCAGAAAATTGTCCTGGTGGTTTTCGGCCAGGGCACTTTCCGTTAGAATCAAGCTTTACGGTCAGAAGATAATTAAAAGCAAGGTCCCCGAAAAGCTCGCGAGAATTTGATTGTTCTTTGCCAGCGCTATATTAGGCCAGTTAGTCTTTGACATCCTTCACAGTTTTCCATAATGATTCTGTTACCATGAAATTGGTTCTGATGTTCAGCCAGAAGCCTCTCAGCTGCTTTTAAATCAGGAATTAAATCGTTGGCTCCAAACGGT
>CAZMUE010000035.1:0-6517 GCA_964569725.1 uncultured Gammaproteobacteria bacterium | reverse complement strand
GGAGCGTTGCGTCAGCCGGGAGCAACAAGTGTGGTTATTGCAGAAGAGGTGGGAGTTAGGCTGAGGTCCTTGAGCGGAGAAGCTCAGATTGTAGCAATGGCCTCTTCTATTCCTGATTCCAGGCTGGCAGGCGTTTCTTTAGATACTGCGCGTTTTGAGGCTCCCAGAATTGACGGAAATGATCAATTAAGATTTGCTCTTGCCTTGGGAGAAAATAGAGTTCTTGCCAAGGGCGGGATGGTTCGGCCCCTGGCTGTTGCTGGCATGTTGTGGCAAGATTGCTGCATTGGCCTTGATCCAAGTTATGCTGCCATGATAGGAGATCCTGATGTTGAGGCATTTACAGGTCATTTTCATTTAGCTGCTAGGGTAGCGACAGTGATAGTTCTCCTCGCTGATCAGCTTAATGAAAAATTTCAAGGTGTTTTCAGAACCACAGACTTTTGTTCTTTAGCCAGAGGAGAAACTCAATTTTTGGTTGAGACTGCGAGAGGGGTTTTTGCCAATATTCAAGCGGCAAATTCTTTGTCTGGGCAGTTAGGATTACTCTTCGGGCGCTAAGCCATTCGCGGGATCGTCTACCTTGATAATTAAGAGCAATTCTTCCAAAATATCTTAATGCCTGGTTTGCGAGCGGAGTTAAAATATTGGCTTGGTTTTAATCTTTTCTGGTTTATTGACCCATTAAGATTTAAGCTTCTTTATGATTATTTCGGTTCAGCAGAAAAAATCTGGCAGGCAACCAGTCAAGAGCTTAGAGCAATTGGCCTTAATGAGGCAATTGTTAGCCGCTTCGACGCTTTTCGCGAAGATCTAAATCCCGCGGAAGATATTTTTATAAGACAAACCGCCTTCGGCTGGCAGATAGAGGGGATTAATGGCAAACCAGTTGGGGAAGGGGAACCGGTTTTTATGCTTACTTGGCTTGACCAAGAATATCCTCCTAATTTAAGAGAAATACAAACAGCTCCGCCAGTAATTTATTTTAAAACCTTACTTAAGATTCAAGAATTAAGATCTCTTTTTACCTTGCCGGGTCTTGCCGTAGTTGGCGCCAGGAAGATGACCCCTTATGGAAACAGGGTGGTTCGGACTTTGGTTCGAGAATTGTCTCAGAACGGAATTCTGATTGTTTCCGGAATGGCGAGGGGCATTGATACGGCGGCTCATTTAACGGCTATAGAAACAGGTGGCCTGACGGTTGCTGTTCTCGGTTGCGGCATTGAAGTGGTTTATCCTCCAGAAAACAGAGAGGTTTACCGAAAAATTATTTCCCGGGGAATGGTGATGAGCGAGTTTCCTTTGGGAACGCCACCTCTAGCCAGCAATTTTCCCAGAAGAAACCGCCTCATTTCCGGCCTAGCAGAAGCAGTTTTGGTAGTTGAGGCAGCAGAGAGATCTGGTTCTCTGATCACGGCCTCTTTTGCGGCTGAGCAGGGTAAGGATGTTTTTGCTGTTCCCGGCCCGATTGATGCGGAAATGTCAGCCGGAACAGCAAGATTAATTAAAACCGGCGCCAAGTTAATTACGTCAATAGACGACATTTTGGAAGAGCTAGTGTTATAATGCCCTCATTGTTTGATGAAGGTAATTATCGTTGAATCACCAACTAAGGCGAAGACAATTAGTCGCTTTTTGGAAAGAGGCTATCTGGTTTCGGCCACCATGGGGCATGTTCGCGACCTGCCCCAAAAGCGCTTTGGCGTAAAAGTCATTGCCAAAGGCGATGGTTTTATTTTTAAACCCCAGTATGTTTCCATTAGCAAGAAAAAAGAAACAATCGATAAATTAAAGAAACTGGCGAAGGAAGAAAAAGAAATTATCTTAGCGACTGACCCTGATCGCGAAGGAGAAGCAATTGCTTTTCATGCGGCCCATTTTTTTAAGGATCAGAAAATCTCAAGAATTGTTTTCCATGAAATCACCCGTCAGGCAATTGAAAAAGCCTTAAAAAATCCTCGCCAGATTAATATGGATTTAGTTGATGCTCAGCAGGCGAGAAGGATTTTAGATAGAGTTGTGGGCTATAAACTTTCACCACTTTTGTGGCGCAAGATTAGGCAAGGCCTTTCAGCAGGAAGAGTCCAGTCAGTGGCGGTCAGGTTGATCGTGGAAAGAGAGAGGGAGAGAGAAAAATTCAAAAAGGAAAAGTTTTTCCGAGTTGCCGGTAATTTTAAGAACAAAGCCAATCAGGAAGTCTTAGCCCAATTAACTGAGGTTAACGGGCAAAAGATTAATAAAACGGAAAAAATAAGTCTTTTTGCTGGTAACTACTCTTTTCAAAAGACAACCATTGATACTCCCCAAAAGGCAGAGGAAGTGATTGACCAGACTCTGGCGGAAGAATTCCTTATCAAAGAAATCAGGGAGAAAGTTATTCTACGACGGCCCCTGCCACCTTTCACAACTTCAACCTTGCAGCAGACAGCCAGTCGGAGATTTGGTTGGTCTTCAAGAATGACGATGAAAATTGCCCAATCTCTTTATGAAAAAGGTTTGATTACTTACCATCGAACTGACTCTTTAAGTTTATCAACAGAAGCTATTGCTGCCATGAGAAATCTGATTGGTCAGGATTTTGGTAAACAGTATCTACCAGAAAAAGAAATTTTCTATAAAACAAGGTCAAAACTAGCCCAAGAAGCTCATGAGGCGATTAGGCCCACTCATGTTGAAAATAAGCCAGAATCACAAGCGGAAAAATTAAGCCAACGCAATGAAGCAAAGCTTTATGAGTTGATCTGGAAAAGGGCTTTGGCTTCACAAATGGCAGCAGCAAAGCTTGCCGAGACGCAATTAGAGCTTGAATTCAAAGAATATCTTTTTACTACCAAAGGAACAAGACTTTTATTTGATGGTTTTTCTCGAGTTTATCCGATGAGGTTCTCAGAAATAGAGTTGCCAGAAGCAAAACAAGGAGAAAAGTTGCTTTTGGATGAGGTAGGCATTTTAGAATGCGAAACCCAACCGCCGCCAAGGTATAGCGAGGCTGCCTTAATTGCCGCTCTGGAAAAAGCAGGCATTGGCAGACCCTCAACTTATGCTCCGATTATTGTGACGATCCAGCACCGCCTTTATGTTGAAAAAGAAGAAGGAGTTTTCTTGCCTACCAATCTGGGCATTCCTGTTAACGATTTTCTGGTAGAACATTTTAAAGACATTGTTGATTTGCCCTTTACGGCTAAGATGGAAGAGTCGTTAGACGAGATTGCCAGCGGAGAGGAAAAGTGGCAAAAAGTTCTCTCTCTTTTCTGGAAAAACTTCATTCCCAAAGTAGAAAAAGTTAAGGAAAAGGCGGAAAGGATTAAGATTGAAGCGGAAAAAACTGGGGAAAAATGCCCTAAATGTCAAAAGGGAAACTTGGTAATAAGAACCGGAAGGTTTGGCAAATTTATTGCTTGTGATAATTTTCCCGAGTGTAAATTCACCAAACCCTTAGTTGAAAAAGCAGATTTCAATTGTCCAGAGTGTCAGGCTCCGGCGATCATCAGAAAAACAAAAAAAGGAAGACGTTTTTTTGGCTGTTCCAATTTCCCTTCTTGTAAATGGGCCAGCTGGCACAAACCAAAGCCTTGAATTTCCTGGTGATGATCTGTTAGATTAAAAATAAAATAATGAAAACTTGGTTGAAAGTTCTGATCTGCCTGAATTTATTCCTAACTTCTTCTTGGCTTCTAACTTTTAATTGGTTTTCTTTTCTTTCCCCTCAGGGATCGCTGAGACAAAGTTATCTTTCTGGCAAAATGGATCCTCTGGCGACCGCAGCGGTTTTTGATAATCAGGTTTTTACTCTCAATGATTTTCTGGTTAGGGAATTAGCCAAAGAAAAACTGGCTGCAAAAGAGGGAGCAGATAGAGTTTTGGGAGAGACAAGCGATAAAAGAATTGAAGTCGATTTGACCAACCAGCGGCTTTATGCCTTTGAGGGGAGTAATAAAATCTATGATTTTGCCATTTCTTCAGGAAAGTGGGGGAGGACGCCAGCAGGGACCTTTAGAGTTTGGATCAAACTGCGCTACGCCAAGATGGAGGGTGGGTCCACGGCCTTAAGAACCTACTATTATCTTCCCAATGTTCCCTACGTGATGTATTTTTACAATGATGAAATCCCCAAATGGCGAGGTTATGGCATTCATGGCGCCTATTGGCACAACAACTTCGGCCATCCCATGTCGCATGGCTGCATTAATATGAAGATAGAAGAAGCGGGCCTGCTTTACTACTGGGCCAAACCAGAGCTTAATGGTAAACAAAGCATTTATGCTAGTGATGATAATCCAGGGACGCCGATTGTTATCTACGGGAAAGCCCCTCAAACCTGATTGTTTTCAATGACAAAGAAAGAGTATCTTCCTGGAAAGAAGAAATTGTTGTTAAGGCAAAAGTAATTTTCAAAATGAATAATCTTTAATTTTTCTTCCTTAAGGTAGTTTTTCCACCAAGAAGGGGAGTAGTGAGGGTGGATTCTAAATTCAAAATTCCCTAGGCTGTCCATTAACTGTAACCAGGGCCATTCCCAGAAATATTTCGGGCTATCTTCATGGACAATCAGTTTTTTGCAAACGCGAAGCGATTCTTTCAAAAGGGCTTTGGGACTTTTGGCGTGATGCAAGACATTAATTAGGAGTCCCGTTTCAAAACGGTGATCTTTGAAGGGCAGCTTTTGGCCATCACAGATCAGGGGTTTGATTTCTTTAAAAATAGAAAGATTTTTAACGTCGATTGGAGTAACAGAAAACCCCATCTTTTTTAATTTGAGAGCGAGCATACCGCAACCGGTACCAATATCAAGAATAGGGATTTCTTTTTTAAGATGGGGGATGATTTTTTTCAGAATTGGAGCATATTGTTTTTTGAAATAGATCTCTTTTCCGGACCTAATAAGGAGACTTTCCGAAGCTCGTTGGCTTTTTTGGTGCAGAAATTTGCTTAAAAATGGATTTGGCATAATAATCAGGATATCATAAAAGATCCCCTCTGATCTCTTAATTTCTAGTTGACAACAGAAGTTAAGGAAGTTAAGCTCTTGAAAGATTTTTATGATTCTTTCTGATGGAGATATCTTAAAAGCAATCAAAAAGAGGCAGCTGCTTATTAAGCCCTTTATCCTTTTCCGGCTGCAGCCTTCAAGTTACGACCTTTGCCTTTACCCCGAGGTTTTGGTTTTTGATAATCACAAACTTAGCGTGATAGACATCAAAAAGAAGGTTGAAGTTACCAGAACAGTAAAGATTGACGCTCAAAATGGTTTTATTCTCCATCCCGGAGAATTTATTCTTGGCTCTACGGCAGAAACCTTTAAAATTCCCGGTGATTTAGCCGCCAAATTAGAGGGCAAGAGCTCTTTAGGCAGGATTGGCCTAATTATTCATGCTACCGCTGGTTATGTAGATCCTGGCTTCCAGGGCCAGCTGACTTTTGAGATTTCTAATATTTCTAAGTTGCCGATTAAGCTTTATCCAGGAATGAAAATTGCCCAGATCTGCTTTTTTAAAATGAGTAGTTCAGTGCTGATTCCTTATGGTAGTGAAAAACTGGGGAGTAAATACGGCGGGCAAAAAGGACCGACTGCCAGTAAAATTCATCTAGATTTTAAAGATGGCAAGAGAAAGTAAATTAAAAGTCAGGCTGATTTCTCATACTAAAGACCCAGAACAGATTGTGGCAGCGGCGATTAGGCAGTGTTATTCCAGCATTGGCGCTAATGACCTGACAAAAGAGATCGGCAAAAAAGATCGGGCCAGATTAATTAAGCAAATCTTGGCTTCGGGTCATACCTCAACCTTAGAACATGCTTCTTTTACTTTTGCCATTGAGGGTCTAAGCAGGATTACAGAAATCCATCTCATTAGACACAGAATTGCTTCTTTTTCGATCCAGTCAGGTCGCTACGTGAGGCGTTCGAAAGTCGGCTACCTGATTCCTAAAAGTATTAAGGAACTCCAGAAGAGTAGTAAAAACGGAGACAAAAGACTTTATCAAAAATATTTAAACCATTTGGCCAAAAGTCAGACTCTTTATGACGAGCTTTTAAGGGCGGGCCTGAAGGAGGAAGACGCTCGTTTTTGCCAACCCCAATCCTTGCAGGTAAAAGCAGTGGTTACCATGAACGCCAGGTCTTTATTAAACTTCTTCAGATTGCGGTGTTGCCAAAGGGCCCAATGGGAGGTTCGTGATTTGGCTTGGGAAATGTTAAGATTAGTTAAAAGGGTAGCCCCCAATATCTTTTCTAGCGCAGGGCCGAGTTGTTTGACGGAAAAGATTTGCTGGGAGGGAAAATTTTCCTGCGGCCTATGGAAAACAATTAAAGGAGCAGAACTGAAGCAAAGATGAGAATCGAGTTTGTGAAACCAGATTGTTTTCGCCATGGCGGCACACTTCTTAAGGGAGCCAGCCAGATAGAATTCTGCACTCCAGCAGATGACTGCAGATTGGCGGGTAATTGTCTTTGGCATCTAAATAGATGCGGTCGGCCAGCAGAATGGCAGGGTGGCGGTGATAGAGTTATTTTTTGGCG
>CAZMUE010000034.1:0-6686 GCA_964569725.1 uncultured Gammaproteobacteria bacterium | reverse complement strand
TTTCTCTTTGGAAAACTAGTTCACGGACTCTTTCTGTTGTGATTCTGGCCCCCGGCATTTGATCGAGTTGATCTTCTAGCCTTTGCATTCTGGTTTCGAGAGCCCTTCCCACCTGGGCCATATCTGCGCTGCGTCTATAAACTTGTCTGCTGCGGAAAGCCTGATCAGTTTCCCTCAGCTGCTCGAGCTTTTCGCGGACAGCACCGGCTGCTGATTGTTCTGCTGCGATAATAGCGTCTCTTTTTCGTTCGAAATCAGAATATCCCCCCTCGAAAGTAAAAACTCTTCCGCTGTCGGTTAGGCCTATGGTTTGATCGGCACAAACATCAATGAATGGGCGATTGTTAGTTGCCATGATTACGGTTGTGTTGTTCTGTCTTAAGTAATCCGCCAACCATCTCACGGCTTCGACATCAAGATGGCTAGTAGGGTCGTCGATAACAAGTAAATCTGGTTTTGCGAATAAAGCTCTAGCAATCATGATTCGGCGAAGTTGTCCGCTACTAACTTGATTTAGCCTCGTGTTAAGAGTGATATTCCCAGTGGCATGTTCGTCAACGCCTAAGCCAGCCAAGATTCTATTCATTTCCGGGCCAGGATCGTAACCATTTAATGCGGCAAATCGTTGCACTGCCGAACCATAATCATCGGCTACTTGGTCGTATCTTCCAGGGCTCTCCGCTATAATTTCTTCATACTCGGTAATTTGTTCTTCTAATTCAGTCAACCCCCTGGCCTCTTTTAATAGTCGATCTATAGTTATGTCAGGATCAATATCTAGATCGTCTAATTCTTGCGGCACATAGCCGATCCGTTTCGATTGTAGATTTACCCTACCCGCTTCTGGGGTCTCGAGTCCGGCGATTATTTTGAGGATAACTGTTTTTCCAGAACCGCTCTTTCCGGTTATGGCTGTAATTTCTCCCTCGCGAATATTAAAATCAAGATCAGCAAATAAAACGTGGTCATAAGTTGAAAAACCTAAGCCTGATACTTTTCCCATCGCTGATCTATATTCTACTCTATCCTTAGAAGGAGAGGGTATTCTTTCTAGTTGCATATAGCTTATTATATAATTTTAGTGATTAATCTTAAAGCTAAAGCCAGTCAAAGACAATGTTCGATTAGGCCTTTGTGATTTCTAGAGACGGTTTCTTTTCTATCTTTATGGCTCCGGTTTTAGTGAGAATTTCTTTTTCTCCCGTTTCTGGCCAAGAAGGAGCAAAGACCTTGATTTTATCGTTTAAGTTCAAACCCATCTCTTTGCGTAAGATCTGAATATTGCGGATTAATTTTCGCGTTTCGCCCTCGGTTCGTAATTCCGATGTTAGTTTGGTGTCTAATTGAACCTTAAGTTCTTTTTTGTCCCCTTGATCGGCTTTGATTTTCTTAACGTTAAGCTCTTGTTTTATCAAATCGGCGAGATCGTCGTTAATCTGCAATTCACAACCAGTAATTAGCAGTTTCTTAAGAGGTTGTCGAAGGCTTACATTAGCTGCTTTTCTTTGGCTATGCCCTAGCATGACGATTGTCCTGACTAAAGCTATTTCTTGCTCTAGATCTTCTCTGATAAGCCCTTTTTTATAGGTGGGCCAGTTTTGTAGATGGACAGAACCATCAATTACGAATTCTTTATTTCCACTCAGGTTTTGCCACATAGTTTCTGATAAATAGGGAATAAAAGGAGAGAGAATTAAAGACAAATCTTTAAGAACATGGAAAAGAGTAGTGAGGCAGGCGCTCCGGTCATCCTCATTATTATTCGGGTTAACCCTTTCACGGGATCTGCGGATGTACCATGAAGATAAGTCTTCGATAAACCTTTCGATCTCCCATAAAGCTTCTTGATGCAGATATCCTTCAAGCTTTTCAGTAACAGATCGCTTGGTTTTTTCTAATCTGGACAAGATCCAATGATCTAAAACTGATCGATTAATTGCTTGACCCGTTAATTGTTTTTTTTGCGGTTTCCAGCAATTTAAGTTTGCGTAGGTGATAAAGAATTTGTAAGTATTCCAGAGCAGGAGGAGATGTTGCCTTCTTACTTCATCAGCAATGTGGTAGCCAAAATTAAGGTTAAGCTCCGGGTTCTGACGACAAAACATCCAGCGCATGGTATCAACACCCATTTTCTCCGCGGCATCGTCAAACCAAATGGCATTGCCTTTTGATTTATGCATTTCTTTGCCTTTTTCATCGCGGACTAGAGCATGACCGACTAAAGTCTGAAAAGGCGCTCTATCTTCAAGGACAGTGGACATGGCAATTAAGGAATAGAACCAATTTCTGAACTGGCCAGGAAAACATTCCAAAATCAAATCAGCAGGGTACCATTTATCAAAATATTTCTTGTCGTCAAGATAACTTAATTTTCCTGTTTCGGGATCAACTAGAGTGGAAAAACTGACAATGCCAGCATCCAGCCAGGGATTACCAACGTCAGGGATTCTTGAAGTCAGTTGACCGCATTGAGGGCATTTGATTTTTATTTTATCCACCCAAGGGCGATGAGGGCTGTGGCCCTCAAATTCTGACCAACCCTCAACTGCCTTTTCTTTCAGTTCTTCTTTTGAGCCAATGACTTCAAAATGACCGCATTGACACTCCCAGATTGGCAAGGCTAGGCCCCAGTATCTTTTTTTGGAGATTAACCAATCGTGCATATTCTTTAGCCAGTCAAGCTCGCGAGCTAAACCAAATTTAGGGACCCATTGCTTAACTGTTTTAGCGGTTTCGACCATCCTCTGACGGAAAGTTTTTTTATCTTTTTGGCGAGAATTGTCCATAGCAATGTACCATTCGTCAACGATCCGCCAGATAAGTTCTGTAGAGCAACGCCAACAAACCGGATAGGCATGGGTGTAGGGTTCAGTTTTAAGTAGGTACCTGCCTTCTTCTTTATTCTTCAGGTAATCAATTACAATTTCTGGGTGGTCTTTGGCGTTTTGACCGGTTAATTCGCCATAACCATCCAAGTAGCTACCGTCTTCGCCAACCACTGGGAAAATTAATTCTGGCCAATTGAGTTCGGCCTTGATCAGGCGATGGTCTTCAGTGCCAGCTCCAGGAACAATGTGGACTAAGCCGGTTCCCTCGCTTTCGCTAACCAATTCTTTTGCCAGAACAATTTCGTGAAAGTGTTCGTTTTGGGCAACCTTCTTAATAATCGGTAAATCATCAAAAGCAGCTTGATAGTAATTAACTTTTTCTTTTTCCAGCAGGTTTTTGCCATTAAGCACTTTAAGCGGTTTTAAATCCTGACCAAAAACCCTAGAAACAAGATTCTTAGCTAGCCAATATTTCTTCCCCTCTGATTCTACAAGGGCATATTCAATCTCTGGGTTGATGGCAATAATGGTATCAGCAGGAATAGTCCAAGGGGTGGTTGTCCAGACCAAAAGAAATTCATCTTTTTTGGGCTTACCGCCTTTAATTACAGGAAAGCGCATATAAACAGATTCATGAGTTAATTGTTTATAGCCTTCAGTGTCAATCTCGTGCTGAGAAATGGCAGTGCCGCATCTGGGGCACCAAGGCACAGAATCGCAACCTTTGTAAAGATTTTTCTCTTGCCAGCACCTTTTTAAAAAGGCCCAGATCATGTAATTGTTCTCGTCGCTCATGGTGTAATAAGAGTGATCCCAATCCATGAAATAGCCGAGTCTCTTTGATTGTTCGGTTTGGATCGCAGCGTATTTCCTGACTGTGGTTTTGCATTCTTCAACAAACTTATCAATGCCGTAATTTTCAATATCTTTTTTAGTTTTAAAGCCTTTTTGTTTTTCGACGTTAACTTCAACCCAAAGGCCTTGGCAGTCAAAGCCGTTTTGAAAGCGCTGCTTATAGCCTTGCATGTTTCTATAGCGTTGATAAAGATCTTTCAGAGCTCTGCCCCAGGCATGATGAACAGCCATGGGATTATTAGCAGTTATCGGACCATCTAAGAAGGAGAATTTTTTCTTAGAATTCTTATTTTTATTCAGGTATTTTTCTACTAAGCCTGATTTATACCACCAGTCCAGCAATTCTCTTTCGTTAGCAATAAAATCAAATTGGGCCGGGACTTCTTTAAAAGGCTTTCCTTTTTTCATCTCCTTGAGTGTATCAGTTTTGCTTTTTAAATACTAAAAAATCCTTCTTGCGAAGGATTGAAATGGGAAATCTCCGGTAAAACCGGCCTCCCCTAGTTAATAATCATGTTTTTGACAACCTGACTATTGGTCATTAAGTATTTATACCAATTTCTGGGTCGGGATTCAAGCCTTACTTAGTCCACCAGATTTTGATTAGGTTTGGTTTTTTCATCAAAGCAAAGAAATCCTTGAAGGAAAATTTACCGTCTAAATTAAAATCTAACGGGAGCATCTTTTTAAAGCTAATTTCATTCTTTTCTTGCTGGGCAGTGAAAATAGTCTGTCGCGGTAGACAATATGGTTTAAGCAGAACCGCGCGATACTTTTCGCCAATAGCTAGATTATTGACGTTTTCAATCAAGGCCTGATTATTGTTTACTTTTAGGCCTAAGACCTCAAAAACAACCTCTTCTTTAGGTCCATAGATAAGGAATTTAAAGTCGTCAGCCTGAACGTTGTTTTTAAAAAGGAGTTCAGTATTGATTTTAATATCAATTTTAGGAATGATTTCTAGATTCCAATTCAGGGGATCAACGATTGTTTGATTATCTTTCTGTAAACTTAATAATAACTTGGAATTGCCTAATTTTTCTTTGGTTTTGAAGTAAAGCCAAAGCCCTTTTTCTCTAAAAGGAGCAATCTCATTAAAATCAGAGAAAAAATACTCAAAATCTGCCAAATCCCCAGAAAGATTGAAGCGATAACCGTCTTCCTGGTTCCAAATTGATTGACCTAAATTACTTATCCTCAGAGGGATTTGATAAGTTGATTTTTCAATTAATTTTTCTGGTAATTTACTCAAGACTTCTAATTTATGAACCTGCTTCGGTTTACCTTTTACCTTAGGAATTTGTTGGACAGTTTGATATTGCGGATAAAATTCTTTGGAATTAGGTTTTTGCCAGGAAAAATGATCAAAAGGTTCTCCTTGATAATTCAAGATAAAAGGGGTGACAGCAATTACTCGAGGATCTTTAATAAGGTTTTCGAAATAAACCTTAAAATTATTAGCCACATTTTCGGCAAAATAGAAGCCCCTTTGGATTTCAATACCTTCATGGTGAGGCCAACCGGTTTCAGTAATAAATACAGGTAATTCTTTGTTAATTCCTAATCTTTTTAAAAGAGATAGTTCCCAGAGGTAACCCTTAACTGAATGCCTGCCAGTGGCTAGAGGTGAACCAACGAAGCCGTGATTTGGGTAAGCGTGCGAGGCCCAGCCATCAATAAAGCTGAAAAGATCTGGATAAGCCTTGATTATTAATCTAAGGAATTTTTCTTCATCTTCATGCAAGGGTGGTTGTGAGGGAGCGGCGGCGTCAAAACCAGCGAGCATAATGAAAAAATCAGGGTTAGTTTCTTTTAAAGCTTTGCTCAAGCTGAAGCTAATCTCTCCGTAGTCCTGAGGGTCAGTTTTACCGCCCCATTCATTAGCATGATTAGGTTCGTTGAAAAGGATAAGGTAGCGATTTTTGATTACCCAATTAAGAGAATTTAAAAATTCAACCCAGGCAGGAATATCAGCCAGCTCTGGTTTTCGCCAAGACTCGCCTACTGGTTGAGTGGCAATCCTGATAAGAGGAATCAGATGTCTTTCTCTGAGACAATCAAAAACATTCTGCCATTTATTAAGATCACGATCATTTTCCTGGATAACCAGGGTGACATATCCCCAATCGCCCTGAGCACTGTTAACTAAATTAGCAGCGCTGACAATATCTTCTTCAGAGGCAACTGCCAGATGGATACCGAATTTATTATTGACATAATCAATCTTTTCAAAAGCCGCTAAGACCGGCTGGGCGCGAGATGTAAAGACAAGGATTATTAAGAAAGGGATAATTTTTCTCATCGTGGCTAATTGTAGCACTCTTTAGCCATGGTTTTTATTTTCCATGAATTTGACTAGGAAGACCATCATTAGGTTAACGCCGATAATGGCTAGGAAAGCCATTCCTTGCCAAGAAAGGCCGAGTTTGAGACCGAGAAAAATTAGTAGACAAGAGGTTAACAATCCTCCATGCAAGGCCAGTTCTCTTGCCGTGAAAAAGGAAAGAGGGTTTTTGGCTCCTGATTTGTAGAAGAGGTTTTCTAAAGGCAAGTTAAAAGAAATTGTAGCTAGACTACCCAAAGGATCAGAGAGAATGATTAGAAACGGATTTAAGGTTAAACCTCTTAGGAGCCAAATAAAGCTTTCTGTCATCGCTCCGGAAACAATTGGGATCAAGCCGAGTTTCTTAAGTTTTTTGGCTAAGAAATTAACGAAGATCAAGGAAACAATCAAAGTAAAAGTGGCTAGGCCTCCGATCCTTTCAAAGTTGCCTAGGATAGTGTAAAGAAATAGAGGCCAAACAATAACTCCAACAGTATCCCTGAAGCCTTGAAAGAAAAAACTTAGAAAAAGATCTTTTCTTTCAGAAGAAAAAAGATTCTTTTCAATAGTTCCTAGGGGAAGAAGTTTTTCTTTACGATTATATTCATCTAGAAAAATAGGCAAAGAAGAAGCGATGATTAGAAAAATGCCAGTTGGAAAAAGGGCGCCGAAGCCCAGTT
>CAZMUE010000033.1:0-7019 GCA_964569725.1 uncultured Gammaproteobacteria bacterium | reverse complement strand
TAATAGTGGTGGAGCTAAAGCGTAGAATCCAGCGTGGACAACGTCAGCTGGATTGGGGGCTGACCAAAATAAGCGTCCGGATATATCCGCTGCAGCCAGAACATTTACTCCTAGCGATAGGACTACATACATGAGGTCAATCATTAGGCCAGCGATAGCGTAGGAAAAAGTGACAAGAATAATGGCGCCGATTACTTTTGGGAGGGCGTTTTCTAGGGTAATGACTGCTTGTGGCGAGATCTTGACTCTTAGCATGATCATGAAACCGATACTGATGAGGACGATGGACATTAGGCCATAGACGATATTGCGAAAAGCTTTCCAAAGATCCATAACTGGTTTTAATCCTTCAAAACCAAAGCTATTAGCGGCAAAAGCAGGATTAGCGCCGAAGTTTTTGATTACATGGGCGATATAGTTGACTCCTGAGGCTGGTGGCATAGCGTACATCATGTCAGCAATGGCGATTGGAATTTGGACAAAGCCCCCTTTAAAGATTAGGTAGTTATTATTGCCCAATGGGGTAAGAAAATTTCGCCAAGAATAAAGACCCATTTTCTGCAAGTCTGCGGCCGATACTTGTTGAGGTTCACCGGCTAAAGAAAAATAAATGGTGTTAAGAGTGAACTCGATTACTTTTCTGACAACTGTTCCTAGGCTTTCTACAGGGTGAGTTATTGTATTGAAGGCACCGCTTACTGTGTCCCAAATTCCATGGAAGAATTCAGCAACTCCCAGAACTTGACCTTGGCTATCGTGGTTTTCTAGTTGGTATAGCTGAGCATGATCTTGGGCAGAGGTTGGTTTTGACGCTAAGAAAAGAAAGGGGACGATAAGGAGAAAGAAAAAGTTGATCAACAGAAATATTTTCTTAAACATCTACAATAACTTTAGCGTAAACACTTTTGATTTTCAACTAGAGGCCTGGATGGGACTTGCACCCATGAATAGCGGTTTTGCAGACCGCCGTGTTAGCTGCTTCACCACCAGGCCAGACAACAGAATTTTTGAGACTACGTAAGGCTGAGTTATTTTATCACAAACAAACGGGGCGGTTTTGAAACGATAGTCGGAATTACCCTAAGCGGCTTTTCTTAAATGCTCAAAAGCCAACTGAGCTCTTCTGGCCCAGCGGTAGGTAGACCATTCATCAGTTTCATGATTCCAAACCTCGCCTTGTTTTCTTAAAGCGTCTCTGGTGTGAAGCATTTCATGGATCAGGAGTTGATCTCGTTCCGTTGGCGTTAGTCTGATAACTTCATCTTCTCTTAAGCAAAGCCTTATTTGACCATCCTTGAGCTGAATCATCGCCATGCCAATATCTCCGTGGCTTTCGAAGATATAAAAATCGTCCTGTTCTGCGAGAAAGGCAGTATCTTCAAGACCGGGGATCTTTTCGGCAATAAATTTTATTCTCGTCCTGATTGCTTCTAAAAAAGTGGGTTCGTTTTCTTCAGTAAGTCTGCCATGAGTCCACCAGCTTCCCCGTTGCGGCCTAAGTAGATCTGCGGGCCGGTTGGCATCTGTGTAGCTTATTACCGGAATAGGACCATTTTCTTCAGTCGCTTGCAACAATTCTTGTTCGACTTGGTCAAGATGGAACGCTTTTTCTTTTTCGGTAGGGGCAGACCTCGCTTCTGCTTGTCCTTCGTTCATGTATGCCATTCTAACATTCTAATCAAGAATGCGGATTAAATATCTCGGTTTTTACCTAGGCTTAGGGTTGAGATTGACCAAGGCCTTTGGTATTGACTGGTTCAAAAGATAGACCATGAAAAGATTCAAGTTTTGCTTTGATTTCTTGAATAGCGGGTTGGGCTTCTGGTTTTGAAAAATCAATTCCTGTACACACGATCACGGTTCCTATTTTCAAGACTGTGGCCTGAGGATGTTCTCGTTTGAGTCGCAGTAGAGATTCACTAATAGCGATGAGAGCCTCATCACCCTTATCCCAGCCCTGCTCTTGATTTATTCGGCTCATTTGCTTTGGAGTGAAGGCCCAGATTAGTGTTTCTTCGGCCCCTGCCCTTTGAGCTAGAGTCTCAACAGCATCATCAATAATTAAATCTTTTGGAAAGAGAGTGAAGCCAAGGGGAATAATTACCTCTTCAACGTTTGGCTCCGATAGCGGTTGGGCGATTTGATATTTTTCGCCTAAGGCATGAGTTCCTGTTTCTTCTTTTAACTTGATCATTACTGGCGAGAAATCTCCTCTTGACTTAGCTTTTTCTTTAGCCTCTCCAAGAGCGATGGAGGCGGCTCTCATGACGGTACCGAGACTAGCTTGGGTTCCGCGAGGAATGAAGCAGCCACCGACGTAAATTTGATCAGGTCCCAAAGAAGATCTAGCAATTTCTTGATGAAGAAGCAGGGTCATTTCTGCGGTGATTTGGTCAAGCTCATTGTCTAATAAGGGGAACCCTTGCCAGGCAAATAAGATTTCGTCCTCTCCCGGCTCGCGTGCTCTTAAGATTGCTAGCCCTGGGTCTACCGTCGTTTTTTCAGATGGGCCGCTCCTACCTTTGGTTATCCAATAACGCAAAAAAGAATTTGTTTCTTGTGTTATTTTGGCCATTGTTCTAGGTAAAATCCCTCTCTCTGCCAAACTTCTTCCTCCTTTAAGATCCGCAAAGACGATAAGCATAGATTGGCCTTGGCTAAGTCTTTCAGCAACTGTTTCTTCCCAGCTTTTTCTTGGCAAGATTGCATTATAGTCTCTGATTGGGGGAGCCTCGTAAAATTCCTGAAGAATAATTCTCACTTGAGTTCCTGGCTGCGTAATAGTTTCAGCCTGCTGGGGACCCCTTTCTCCTGTTGATTCGTTCATAACCTAATTTTACTATAGCACCTTATCTAAAAAAACCTCCTGATTTTATGGTCAGAAGGTTTTTGAGTTTCAATCTAAAACAATCTTAATACTCGGGCATCTCTGGTATTTCTGGTTTCTTTTCCTCTTTTTCAGGAATATCAGTAATTAGAACTTCCGTGGTCAAAACCATGATCGCTATAGAGACAGCGTTTCTCAGGGCAGAAATAGTTACTTTAGCAGGATCAATAATACCCTGTTTGATCATGGAGCCAAATTTATTGGTTAGAGCATTATAGCCATAGTCAGCTTTAGGCTCTTTTTTGATTTCATCCTCGATTTTGTTAAGGACATAGCCATCGTCTTCGCCAGAATTCTTGGCGATGGCTCTGACCGGTTGTTCTAGAGCATGGCGAAGAATAGTTAGGCCGACCTTTTCTTCCTCGTTTTCGCTCTTGATCCCATCAAGGACTTTTTTGGCCTTAATTAAAGCCACGCCACCGCCAGGCAAAATTCCTTCTTCAACCGCGGCTTTTGTCGCCTCAACGGCATCTTTGACTCTTTCCTGTTTTTCCTTAAGCTCAATTTCAGTAGCAGCTCCGACTTTAATCACCGCAACACCACCAGAAAGTTTGGCTAGTCTTTCTGCTAACTTTTCTTTATCATAATCAGAGTCAGAGCGGCTGATCTCGCTTTTAATCTGATTGATTCTGGCTCTAATTTGGCTGCGGTTGCCTTGACCGCCAATGACCTGACAATTATCTTTATCAGCAATAACCCGATCAGCTCGCCCGCAATCTTCTGGCTTAACAGACTCTAATTTTCTCCCTGTATCTTCTGAAATTACGACTCCGCCAGTAAGAATAGCAATGTCTTCAAGTATTTCTTTGCGTCTATCGCCAAACCCTGGAGCCTTGACGGCAAGACCGTTAAAAGTTCCTCTTAATTTGTTAACTACCAGAGTGGCCAGAGCCTCACCATCAATATCATCAGCGATAATGACAAAATTCTTGCTGACTTTGACTAGATTTTCCAAAAAAGGCAAAAGCTCCTGAACAGAGGAAATTTTTTTATCAGTAATCAGAATGTAGGGATTTTCAACCTCGCTTTCCATAGTGTCAGTGTTGGTGACAAAGTAAGGAGAAACATAACCTTGATCAAACTCCATGCCTTCTTTATAATTAATTTCCAGCTCCAAACCTTTTCCTTCTTCAACAGTAATAACTCCATCCCTGGTTACTTTTTTCAAGGCTTCGGCAATCTTAGCGCCAATAACTGGGTCAGCCGCGGAAATAGTGGCCACCTGGGCGATTTCTTCATCACTTTTGATCGGTTTAGCCATCTTTTGTAGTTCTGAAACAACGGCCTCGGTACCTTTTTCTAATCCTTTTTTGAGGATCATCGGGTTCAAGCCAGCGGTGATATTTTTTAAGCCCTCGTTGGTTAAGGCCTGAGCCAAGACAGTAGCGGTGGTAGTTCCGTCTCCGGCGACATCATTAGTTTTAGAAGCAGCTTCTTTAACTAGTTGAGCGCCCATATTCTCAAAAGGATCTTGCAAATCAATTTCTTTGGCGACAGTAACGCCATCATGAACGACATTCGGCGAACCCCATTTTTTATCTAAAGCAACATTTCTCCCTTTGGGGCCGAGGGTCGTAATTACTGCCTTGGATAAAATATTGATCCCTTTTAAAAGTTTCTGTCTTGCTTGAGTTCCGAAAATAATTTGTTTTGCCATGTTTTCCTCCTAATTAATAATTATTAAATTTCAATAGCCATAATATCTTCAAATTTAACGAAAAGATATTCTTTTTTGTCGACCTTATATTCATTACCAGCCCATTTTTTGTAAATAACAGTATCGCCGACTTTACAAGGAGCCTCGATCTTAGCGCCATAATCAGTCGTCATAGTTGGACCGACGCTGATAACTTTGCCTTTTTGTGGTTTTTCTTCATGAGAGTCTGGTAAGACAATCCCCGAAGCCGTTCTTCTTTCCTCTTCAGCTGGTTCAATAAAAAGATAACCCGGAGCAGGTTTAAGATTGATTTTAGTTTTGGTCATAATTTAATCCTCCTAAACAATAAAAATAAATAAAAATTATCACTTGGAGTAACCGACTGCTATTATACGAAAAGGAGATAAATTTTGTCAAGAGCCATTTCTGCTAAAATAGATTGATGCCTGAACTTCCTGAAGTTGAGACCATAAAGAGATTTCTGTTGCCCAAGCTGGTGGGCAAGAAAATTAAAGCAATTAAGATTCTTTCCCCAAAGAATTTTATCGGTAATAGCAAGGAATTGATTGGTAAGGCTATCCAGGGGTTGGAGCGGCGGGCAAAGATCTTGATTATTAACATTGAAGGCGGAAAAGCCCTGACCGTTCATTTAAAGCTCACCGGCCAATTGGTTTACGCAAATAAGGTTAAGGAGGGAAAAATGATTTTCAGCCATCCCCTTCCCTTTATCAGCGATGGCGAGTTGCCGGGAAAAACAACGCGGGTGGTTATCGGCTTTATCGATGATTCAGCCCTTTTTTTTAATGATATGCGGAAGTTCGGCTGGATGAAAATAGTAGACCAATCAGCTCTCGCAGAGCTAAAAATGGGCGTAGAACCATTCAGTCAAGAGTTTACTCCAATAAAGTTAAAGCAAACCCTTTCTTTGACGAAGCGACCAGTCAAGGTTGCCTTGATGGATCAGGAAAAGATCGCCGGCGTTGGTAATATTTATGCCAATGAGGCTTTATTTGAGGCTAAGATCAATCCTGTTAGGCCAGCGAATAGTTTAAATAATGAAGAAATAGAGGAGCTTTATTTAATGCTTCTTAAGGTTTTAAAAGAGGGGATAAAATACGGCGGTTCCTCAGATGAGTCATATATCAAACCAGACGGTTCTTCAGGTAAATACCAAGAACATTTCCGAGTTTATCAACGTCAAGGAGAAAAATGTTTTCGTTGTCAGGGAAAAATTAAAAGAATTGCCTTGGGAGGGCGAGGAACTTTTTATTGTCCTTCTTGTCAGAAATGATTTTAAAAAGGCTGAACCTTATCAATTTCCGCCATTTCCTCAAAAAGACTTTCTATTTTGATTCCAAACAAACTTTGGTGATTGGTCCTAACGGAAGTGGCAAGACCAATATTCTAGAGGCCATTTACTTGTTTTCTTCTGGAGAAAGTTTCCGGGCAGAGAAAAATCTGGAAATGGTCACTTGGGAAAAGCCTTTTAGTATTCTGGAGGCAGAGGTTAAAAGAGGAGAAGAAAATCTTTCTTTAGGTATTAAGCTTGTTGTCGGGTCAGGAGGCCAAGTTAAAAAAGAATTTTATTTAAATAAAATCAAGAGAACGAGGAAAATATTCTTGGGAAATCTGCTGGCAGTTGCTTTTCGACCAGAAGACATGCTTCTGATTAGCGGGTCTCCTTCACGGAGAAGAGCTTTCTTGGACTTTGCTTTGAAAAGAATTGATTGGGAATATTATCAAGCGATTTCAATCTATAGCCGAGCTCTCCTGCGTCGCAACAGGCTTTTGGATAAGATCAGAGAAAGAAAGGCTGACCAAAAAGAACTTTACTTTTGGGATCAGTCTTTAGTTAAGAACGGAGAAATCATTGCTGAAAAGCGATTAGAATTTATTGATTTTATCAATAATTTTTTTAATGATTTTTCAGAGAAACAAATTAATCGTCTAAAGATAGATTATGCGCCCAGGTCAATCAGCGTTCGCAATCTAGAGAAGTCGTTAGAAAAAGATCTTCGTTTTGGTTCAACAAGTGTTGGTCCTCATCGCGATGATTTTTTGATTAAAGGGAGAGTTAATGATCGTATTGGCAGGCTTGATTTATGGGGCTCCCGAGGCCAGCAAAGATTAGCCATCCTGGCCTTAAAACTGGCAGAATTACAATTTATAAAGATTAAGAACAAGGAGGAACCGATCCTTCTTTTGGACGATATTTTTTCTGAGCTAGACGAGGAAGCTAAGGCTTTGGCGATGCAGATTATCAATCAGCACCAGACAATTATTACTAGTGCCGAAGAGGATTCTTATATGATTTTTGGCAAGAAAGATCAATCGGTGATTAACAGGATGAAGAGACTTCTTCTTCGGTAAATAAAAAAATATCTGCTTTTGGGATTCCCAATTCCCCAACAAATAGGTTGAGCCTATCTTTAAATGGCCAGAAAAAATCCCTGCAGGGTGCGCCGCTTCTCGGCA
>CAZMUE010000032.1:0-7307 GCA_964569725.1 uncultured Gammaproteobacteria bacterium | reverse complement strand
CGCTAGAGTCGGTCCTACTGTCGGAATTACCTCTAAAAGCCCTGAAAGCAGCGCTAGAGGCAAGGCAAAACCCAGGCCTAAAATCCTAAAACCAAGATAAGAAAGTAAACCAATAATCGTCATGAGCATCAACTGACTCCTGATCCAACCTCCAAGTCTTTGCTCAAATCGGTTCACAATCCTCCCGGCTCTGCCGATCCCACCCTTACCGAAGAGAAAGAACAAATAACGATCAAGATTGCGATGTTCCAAAAGAAGATAAAAAGTGATCACCAAAATAGCGAAAACAGAAACTAGGTTGGAGATAATCCCAACAAAAAGCTTCACGATCTCGCCGGGAATATTTTCTAAGCCAACTAATTGTTTAGAAATAGAATCTGGATTAATGCCCAAGGGGTGCAATGGTTCCAAAAATGAGGGAAACAGATTAACCAGGGCCTTGGTCTGATCAATTAACGGCGGAATAATGCCAATTAAAGAAAAAACAAAAAGGGTGATAATGATCAAATAAATCAACAGAATCGCCAACCAACGAGGGACTTTAAACTTTTCCAGACGACTCACGGTTGGATTGACCGCTCCCATTAAAACTAGGGCTAAAAAGAAGATAAAAAGGATATCTTTGATTTTATAAAGAAACCAGAGAAAAGTCAGGAAAAGGGCTGTAAAAACAATTGTTCGATGAGAAATCTCAATCTTCTGAAAATCTTCTTTTCTGTTCATCTTTTGATTAATTAGATCATAACATTAAGAAATTAGTCAAGACAAGAGAGAAATTTTTCAGCCCACCTCTCGATTTGTCGATAGTCTCTAGACCATTTAATACTCTTATCTCTCTTAAACCAAGCGATTTGCCGCTTAGCGTATTTTTTAATTTCTTGAAAGAGCTTTTGTTTCATTTCTGATAAGGAAATCTTTCCTTGCAAGTATTTAGCAATCCAGCCGTATTCTAAACCAAAAGATTCTAGCCTTTGCCAACTAACTCCCTTTTTGTGAATTCTTTCCACTTCTTTAACCATTCCTTGCTCGAAACGTTGATCTAGTCTGATCTTAATCCGCTTATAAAGCTCTTCCCTAGGCCAGCTAACCCCAATCTGAAAATACTGATAATCATCTTTTTCTTTCCTCTTCTTCAGGGCCGGAACTTTACCCAAGCTCTGGCAGATCTCAATGGCCCTGATAAGCCTGTTTTTATTAGTCTTGCCTATCTCCCCAGCCCTTTTCCGGTCTAACTCCCTAAGCCTTTGATAAAGCTCCAGGGCGGTCAATTGCCCTAGTTTTTTTCTTAATTGCCAATCTGGCTCAACCTCAGGAAAAGCGAGGTTTCTTATCAATGATTCTGTCCAAAAACCAGTTCCTCCGCAAACGATGGGGGTTTTTTTTCTTTTTGAAATGCCAGCCAGGGCTTTTCTAGTTAGACCCAACCATTCGTGAATGCCAAAATGATCTTGGGGCGAAGCCACATCAATCAAATGGTGTTTTATCCCTTCAGAGGCGAAAACTCCGTTCTGCTTTTTGCCCTCCACCTTACCGGATCCCAGATCCATCCCCCTATAGACTTGACGGCTGTCAGCAGAAATAATCTCGCCATTAAACTTTTTCGCCAACTTAATGGCAATACCGGATTTTCCTGAAGCGTTCGGGCCAACAACAACAATTACCTTTCCCACTGTTCAGTACTTAACCAATAATTTGGGAGATTCTAAATAGCAAGGAATTCCGTTTAGAGATTTTATTTCCAAACGATAGGCATTGCTGCCTGTCCAAATGGATAGGGCTTGGCTCGTTAAGTTTTCAAAATCTGTTTTATTGGTTGATTGCTCAGAAAAATCAACTGTCCGGAAATGGGTTTTGTCATAAAGCCGAGCATAACAACGGCTGTTCAAATCCCTAACCTTAAGATTGCCCTGCCAATAAACCTTAGCCGCTGAAGAATAATCTTTTAAATCAAAATTAAAATCAGAGCCTTCCACCACCACCCAATCTCTCTCGATACTGGAGCCACCGCTCCCCAAGGGTATAAAGGCCGTTGTTTTCGCCGCAGTCGTTTTGCTGGTTTTATTCAAATTAGTTAGGGCCTTATTGATCTTCTCGTCAATCAATTTCTGGCAAGCCAAATTGCAACTTTCGGCATCGGCCGCGGAATAGGCTGCCAAAACTCTTTGCTGATCGTGTTGTCTTTTCTGAAAAGAATAGTTCAGAAAAAGATAATTTTCAGACAAGAAGAGAAAAATCAGAACGAAAAGCAGTTTATAATTAAAGTTTTCTCTCATGATGAGGCTCCGGTATACCTCTTTAAGCTAAAGCGCCAGAATTGTAATGATAGCCAAAGCATGGTTAAAGACATTATAAAAGCCAGAAAGAAATAAAGAAAGTCTAAGTGCCCAATTAAGGCTTTTACTGGAAAAGCGATCATGACGATAACCGGAAAAACAAAAGTCAAGAACCACTGGACCCCTTTCTGGTAAATATCAGTGGGGAATCTGGCCATTCCCGTCAAATCGCGATAGATCCAGACTAAATGATCCACCTTAGTGGTCAGGATGCAAACAGAACAAATCAAAAGGTGCAGGCTGAATCCAATGACCAGGGAATTTGCCATCAGGATTAAGAAGAGAAGTAAATCCCACAAACCGACAGCTAATCGATGGTTAAAGATAAACCAAAAAAAGTAACCGCAGAGAGGCAAAAGGGTGATTAAGTCAAGAATATCAGTCCAACCGAAAATCGGCCTGAAAAATGAAGGGAGGGGCCGCAAGAGGTCTAGATCGTAATCTCCAGAAACAACTAAAAAGCGGAATTGATAAACGCCTCGAAAAAGAAACTGAATCGTAATGTCCACAATATTAAAAACAAGATAAAAAACAATCACCTGCTCTTGGCTATAACCGGCGATTGTTTTGCTGGCTGAGGCGACTACGAACAAAAAAACGAAGAAGAGGAGAAAACGAACTAGCTTCCCGATTAAAAATAACGCCCCTGCCCAAGTAGTCAAGAGTTGGCTTTCTGCTGCCCGACCAGCCATCATCAGCCAAACCCTAATTAATCGCTTCATCGATCAACCGCCATAAGCTCCATAATTTTTAAGGCCTCTTTTCCATAAGCGCTGAGAAAACCACCAGAAAATCATTAACCAAAGGCTGCAAATGAGCATCGCTCTAAAAATCATCGTTGGTTCTAACTGCTCCAGCCAAACCTTAAGAGGAAAAAAAACCAGATAAGGAAAAGGGGTCGCGTAGATAATTTTTGCTAACCAGGCTGGCAAGACATCAATCGGGAAAAAAGCTCCGGCAAAGAATTCCAAAAAAATAATCCCCAAAAGCCAACGGGTCGCCCAAATTTCTTCAGACCAAAAAGCGAACGAGGAAATGAAAAAACTAACAAAGAAGTAGAGAAATATTGCCAGGAAACAGAGAATGCAAAAATAAAAATAGCTTTCTAATTTTTGCGGAAAGTAAAAGGGCACTTTAAAAAGCCTCACGAGCAACCCTATCTCTAAAAAAACAAAACCAATGTTTAGCACCTTGTCAGCCAAATCTCGAATCAACCAGAAACAGATAATTTTAATCGGTTGCAATAGACTTCTAGTTAGTTCGCCACTCCTTATCAATCCAGGCAGATCCGCTGACCTTGAGCTCAGGATAATACTTCTTAAAAGAGCAATCCCCAAAACATAAGCAATCATCTGAGCTCTTTGGTAACCAAAGAGCTCATTCTTGCTCCCGTAGACCGCTAGCCAAAAAAAGAAAAGCGAAAAAAGAAAGGCAAAATTGCGAAATCTCCATAAAAAGAAATTCAGACGGTAAACAAAATATTCTTCAAGGGTTAATTTAAAGAGAAGCCAATACTTTCTCATCAACAGCAATGCTTTTAAGCGTAATTTTTGCCAGTAAAAATCTCCCTGATAATATCTTCTATTGAGGGCTCTTCAATATTAAGATCGGCAACTGGGAATTTTCTCAAAAGCTCTGCCGCCGCCAAAGAAACTACCTGCCGCTTGACCGTAATCACTGCCCTGGGAAAGCTATATTCTCTTACCTTGCCAATTTCCTCTAGCTTGGCTGCGTCTATTTCTTTGGCCATGACCACTGAAAGTAATTTGTGGTCTGCGAATTTATCAATAATTTCCTGAATTTGGCCGTCGAAAATGATCTTCCCCTTATCAATAATGACCACCCGAGAACAAAGCTCCTTCACGTCGCCCATGTAATGAGAGGTAAGGATAATGGTCGCTTTATGTTCCTGGTTGTAGGTCTTAATGAAGTCGCGAATCTTCTTTTGCGCTACCACGTCCAAACCAATAGTCGGTTCGTCTAAGAATAGAACTCTAGGACGATGAAGCAAGGCAGCGATCAACTCGCACTTCATTCTCTGGCCTAAGGAGAGTTTTCTTACCTGGATTTTCAAAATATCCTCTACTTCTAATAGAGAGGTTAACTCCTTAAGATTCTCCTCAAAGTCTTTCTTGGGGATCTCATAAATCTCCTTATTAAGTAAAAAGGTTTCCATGGCGGGCAAATCCCACCAAAGTTGATTCTTCTGCCCCATGACAAAACCTATTTGCCTTAGGAAAGCATATTTACGATCCCATGGCTCAAAACCTAAAACCGAAACCTTGCCGCCATCAGGATAAAGAAGCCCGGAAAGGCATTTTAAAGTGGTGGTCTTGCCGGCGCCGTTGGGGCCGATAAAACCGATCAGCTCACCCTCTTTTATTTTGAAATTAATGTTATCAACTGCTTTTACAAGCTCGTATTTGCGCTTGAATAAAGATTTTACTGAGCCCAAAAATCCTGGTTCTTTTTTATAAACCCGAAAGTGCTTTTTGAGGTTAACAACAGAAACGGCTTCTACCATGCCTTAAAGTTTAAACGAGAATGATGGGAAAAACAATAGCCTTAGCGAACTTTTCTTTTAAATCTGCTGCCACCGAGGAACTTCGGCAGTCTCCTAGAAGCAACCTTTTTTGTCTCTGCGGTTTTACCAAAAGGAATTACTGACCTGGCTTTATAGAGCTTGGTCGTAAAAACACCAAAGCCAGAAATCTTTACCTTTTCACCTTGAGACAAAGACTTAACGATTTCATCCAAAAAAGTATCTACTGCGTCTTTAGCCGCTCTATAGGTTAAATTGCTTTTCTGGGCGACGATTCTAATCAATTGCTTTTTAGTCACCTTGCCTCCTTTTACCAACAATCACTAAATTAATAAGCTTTGACGATTCTAACTAACAATTTTCTCCTTGTCAACGGCTGTTTTCCTTGGAAACTGCCGTTACTCTGCTTTCTCTAATGCCGACAACCTTAATCTGTCCGGCCCACTTGGCTTCTTCATCAAGCTTTTGGGCGATTTCGTTGGTAAGTACTTTTAGCTCTTCGTCGGAAACCTCTTCTGGCTTAACAATCACTCTCACTTCTCTTCCAGCCTGATAGGCGGCCACATCCGCCACTCCCCTAAAGCTTTTTGCCGTTTCCTCAATATTGCTCATTCTTTTAATATATTCTTCATGAGCCTCATATCTCGCCCCGGGCCGAGAACCAGAAGCGGCATCGGCAATCCAAGTAATCACTGATTCCACTGAAGAAAAAGGTCTATCTTCGTGATGCTCGGCAACACAATCAATCACTTTTTCTGGCAAATGGAATTTCTTCAAATAGTCTACCCCCAATTCCACATGGCTTCCCTCTTCGCCCAGAACCTTGCCGATGTCATGGAGTAAACACGCTAATCTCACGGTTTTAATGTCTGCCTTCAACTCTTGAGCAATAGCAATACCAATTTTAGTCTCCTCAATTGTATGAGTGGCTAAATTTTGACCATAGGAAAAACGATATTTATATTTTCCCACAGTCTTGATTAGATCCAAGGGTAAATGGAAAACCCCGACCACCTGACAAATTCGTTTACCTTCATCAATTAAGATCCTGTCCAACTGCTCTTTGGTTTGCCTGACTACTTCCTCAATCCTAACCGGCTGGATACGGCCATCTCTGATTAGCTTCTGCAAAGCAAGTTTGGCAATTTCCCTCCTAATTGGATCAAAAGAAGAGAGCCGAATTTCGTTCCCCTCTTCCAGTTCCAACTCCACTCCAGTCGCCCTCTCTAAAGCACGGATATTCCTTCCTTCGCGGCCAATGATCTTTCCCTTAACATCTTCATTGGGAACCTGGATCGTAGAAACTGTGTATTCAGCTACCCAATCAGTCGTCCCGTGTCTAATCGCCTCCACGAGAATTTCTTTGGCTAATTCCTCTTCTTGGGCTTTAATCTCTTCCTCGATCTCTTTAATCTTTTTCGCTTTCCAAGTAGCCAATCTTTTCTCAACCACATTGATAAGAATCTTTTTTGCCTCCTCTCTGCTTAAGGCGGCCACCTCTTCTAATTTAGTCACCTGCCTGGCCTTGATTTCTTCAATTTCTTCCTTCTTTTTTTCACTCAGGCCCTCCATCTCGTCAAGGCGCAACTCTTTTTGCCGCAGAAATTTTTCTTTCTCTTCTAAAGAAAGCCAACGATTGTCAATTTCTTTTTCTTTTTTCCGCAACTCTTCAATGAGACTGACAAACCTGGCTTCCTCTGCCTTTCTTTTCTGATCAACGAAGTTTTTCCTTGGTTCTGAAACTGGCTTTTTTATCTCCGGAGCTGGCGGAGTTTTCTTAGCGCCAACGATATTACGAAGCTTACCAAAAAGATTATTAAACATTTTCTCTCCCTTCTTGAATTGCTGGAAGTACTAAACGGGTTTATCCTCAGTCCAAGAAGACCCAATCTGAGCTTAAGGCTGGTTTAGGGTCAAAATTAATCAACAAGAATGATCTTTGCCGCTCTTTTCTAAAAAACCCATTATTGTCTACTCTCACAGTAATTCTGAAATAAAAATTAAGTAAACTTAAAAGAAATAATTAAATGATTAAAATTTAAACTGTTAACTCTAATATTTTAACTTTTTGCGAGGTGGGAGTCAAACCAAAATTTACTTGGAAGCCGCAGCAAAAAACTTTTCCTTGACCTTTTTTTCCAAAGCGCTCATCACCCTATTATTCTCCTCTAGGCACTTTTTGGCCGCCTCTTTTCCTTGGCCAAGCTGAACATTGTCAAAGGAATAGAAAGCGCCTGATTTTTTAACCAGACCCATTGTCAAAGCCAAATCTAAAAGGGCCCCGCTTTGAGAGATCCCGCCCACGTTCATGATTTCAAACTCTGCCTCTCGGAAAGGAGAAGCAACCTTATTCTTGACTACTCTAGCCCGATGCTGAGAACCGATTACCACGCCGTCACTATCTTTAATGCTACCGATTTTCCTCAGGTCAA
>CAZMUE010000031.1:0-7442 GCA_964569725.1 uncultured Gammaproteobacteria bacterium | reverse complement strand
CCAGAATCGGAGCCAAAAGAGCCCCGACTACGCCGATGGTGAGAGGAAATTCAATTAGGGCCTTACCTTTCTTGTCTTTTATGGTGATGCGGCGAATATTGCCTTCTTTAATTAGGTCTTTGATCTTCTTAACCAGCTCTTCGCCCTTAACTTTAAAAACCTCTTCTTTTTTCTTGATGCTTTTTTTAGCCATATTATCCCTTTCTTAATTTAATTTAACAATGAAAAAATTCAAGATAGCGGCAAAAGTAACCCAGAGCAGATAGGGGATTAGCATGATGCCGGCTGCTTTAGAGATTCTGAGAAATTTCTTAATAGTGATCAAGATGAGGATCCAAAGAAGGATAATCTCAATAAAAGCGAGCAAAGGAGATTTGAAACCAAAGAAGAGCATTGACCAGAGAATATTGATTACTAATTGGGCCAGAAAAATATCAATGGCTTTTTTAACGTTAGCATGGTTAAGCTTTCTTTGGGCAACGAGATACAGAGAAATACCCATTAAAAAGAAGAGAACTGTCCAGACTGGGCCGAAAACCCAATCTGGAGGATTAAAACTTGGTTTATTAAGCTGGCGATACCAAGTTGGAATTGCCGGAGTGGTAAAGGCAGCACCGATAATAGCGGCTAATTGGCAAATCAAAATGGCGCCAATTAATCTTTTGGCTCTTTGCTTCATGATTAACTCCACTCCTTACCTTCTTATTTTAACACGGTTTTATTGTGGCGTGATGGTTATCGAACTTGTTTTTGTTTGGCCCATCCAGTAATAAGTTATTTCTCCGCTGAATGTCCCTGCTGTAACTGGTTCCGCAAAGTTAATATAGGCGCAATTACCAGCTCCGTTAATTTCCTTTTCAGATCCGGAAACTGTTAACCTAGTTGAAACTTGTTCGTAAATCAAAGCTCCTTGCCAACGACAAGGTTCGGCATTGGAAATCGTTGTAGAGCCGATATTTGCAACCCAGTTGGTGGAATCTGGGACCTCAAAATCTTCTCCAGGAGTGATCCCCGGGATTTCACTTATAGAGGCATCAATCATCGTTTGGACAGTATCTGTCCAAGGGAAAAACGGTGGATTTTGAACGGCTCTTACTTTTAAGGCGATTGAGGCCAGGCCTACCGCAGAGATAGAAAGGGCTAAAAGGAAGATAATCTTTTTCATTTGTCACCTCCTTTCTAGTTTAAATTGTCTAAAATCAATGTAGCAAAGAGTTATAATTAAATCAATGAAGCTATCGGTTGGCATTGTCGGTTTACCCAATGTTGGTAAGTCAACGTTGTTTAATGCTTTGCTAAAGAAGCAGATTGCCGATGTCGCTCCATATCCTTTTTGCACCATTGAGCCTAATGTTGGCGTGGTTGAAGTTGTTGATCCAAGGCTTTCTGCTTTGGCAAAGATTACTGGGGTTGAAAAAGAAGTTTCTCCAGTGGTGGAGTTTTACGACATTGCTGGTTTAGTTAAAGGTGCCTCCAGGGGTGAAGGTTTGGGGAATCAGTTTCTAGCGCACATCCGCGAGGTAGCGGTTATTGTTCATGTGGTACGTATGTTTGCGGATGATAATGTTACCCATGTTCATAACAAGATTGACCCCTTGAGCGATATTGAGGCCGTGGAAACAGAATTAATTCTGGCAGATTTAGCAACCTTGGGAAAACAAAACGAGCCAAAAGTTAATCTCTCTAAAGAGGAGAAAGCTAGATTCGAAGCGATCAAGAAGCTAGAGGGCAAGCTTAACAGTGGCCTGGCTGCGCGTAACGCTGGTTTAACAGGAGAGGAGAAAGAGTTGATTTCTTCTCTTAATCTTTTAACTCTCAAGCCAGTTCTTTATGTCTTTAATATTTCGGAGAAACAATTAGAAAATTACCAGCAGACAGAAAAGAAAATAAAAGAGATGATTGATGAGAGCGCTAGCGATAATTTAAGAACAGAATCAGACTTTCTCTATTTCTGTGCCAAATTAGAAAACGAGATTTTAGATTTGAACGAAAAAGAACAGCAAGAATATTTGAAAGAATATGGGTTAGAAGAAATTGGCCTTAATCGGTTGATCAAAAAGTGTTATCGGTTTTTGAATCTAATTTCTTTTTTAACTACTGGTAAGGACGAGGTGCGAGCTTGGGCAACGAAGGAGGGGACTTTTGCAAAACAGGCTGCGGGAGTCGTCCATACTGATTTTCAGGAAAATTTTATCTGCGCTGACGTTGTTGCTTTTGATGATTTTGTTAAACTTAATGGTTGGTTAAAAGCAAGAGAATTAGGTAAGGTGCAAAACGTGGGCAAGGATTACCGGGTGAGAGATGGCGATATAATCGAGTTTAAAATAGGGAGGATAAGTGGGTGATAATGAGCCGCGACTAGTATCTCGGGTAACTGTGTTTCAGCAAGGAACCTATTCAAGAGTCTTAGAATGGTATGAAGGGCATCATCCGAAATTGGGAGCTTTAACTTTTGGCTGGAATGGCCATAATGAGCCGCAAACAGTAAGAGAGATAGATGTTGTCAGGCCGCTGGGGACTTTCATGGTTTCCGAGAGATCAGATTAAATCGTTTATGGTTAACAGTTTTGCTTTGTTTCTGGCTTGCCATTCTCTTCGGCTGGCCTTCTTGTGGGCGGTGGCATAATCAAGCCCTTGGCTCATTTGTCCTCTTTCGTAAAGCTCGTGCAAAAAAACATAAGGGATTTCTTTAGGAAGAAGATCATTATCCAGCCAGATTTCATTTTTAGGAATGAACTTATAAACGAGGTCGTGTCCGCCTTCGGTAAAGCTGATATAAAAACAACTTCTGACCAGTCTGCCGTTAACTAACCAGACAGATAAACCATTCCTAGTTTTGGCCAAAAGTTTTTGATGAATCTTGTCCCAATCGGCTGATCCGTCTTTGCCAAAAACTTTTTTGGGGTCTCCTGCTTTTTCTCTTTCCGATCTTTCCTTTTCTTCTCCAGCCTCTAGGGCAATTAGATAGTGGACGCCCTTCCTCATTAGTTGCCATTCAACTAAAAGGTGATCAATGAAAAATTTTCTCTCGTTAGGGACTGCTTCCTGATCGATCCAGAGCTCGTATTCAGGGATAAAAGGAAAACGAAAATGTTGGCCAAAATTGGTAAATTCCTTTTCTAAATTTTTTCTGATCTTGCTGCCGTCAACCAGCCAGATGTCTATTTTACCTCGGCGGCCGATCTTTTTTAAACGGCAGTTGACAAGGTTCATGACAATGTGAGGAGTATAATATCTTAGATGATGGAAAGCAATTTTATCTCTATTTTTAAAGGGGTAGATCTGGCTAAGCGGAAGATTCCCATGATTACTCATCGCTCCCAAAGTCCGGGACCAGTAGTTTGGGTGATCGCCGCTATTCATGGTGATGAGGTAACCGGAACGGAAACGGTTTTGAGACTTAATCGTTTTTTAAAAAGAAAGTCTCTTTTAAAAGGAACAGTTTATTCTTTGCCAATCATGAATCCGATGGGTTACGAGCTGATTAGCCGTCAAGAACCAATTGGGGCCACAGACCTGAATCGCTGTTTTCCTGGTCAAGCCGATGGCAACACAGCAGAAAGGATTGCTTTCAAGATTTTTTCTACGATTACTGAAACCAAACCAGATTTAGTCATTGATCTGCATACTGATACCATGGAGTCAATTCCTTATTTGTATCTTGATCAGGTTATAGAGGCAAAGAATGCGGATTTAGTTAAAGAGATTCTTAAATATGCAGAAGTTACCGGGATCAATTATTTTGTTGAGAATAAAGATGATTACTACAACGAGTCTTTTGACCATACTATTACTGGATCTTTGATTAATAAAGCCAGAATTCCTTCTTTTACAGCCGAGCTGGGAGGACCTTTGTTAGTTAGAGAAAAGTTCGTAGAGATTGGTTTAAACGTAGTCAAAAATTGTCTTCAGTTTCTGGGTATGATCGAACCGAAAGCTCAACCTTTGATTTATACCCATAAAATCCCCCTTAAGGGAATTTGGGAAACTGTTTGGCATCAGTATTCAGCTAGCTATTCTGGGATTGTCGAATATAAAGTTCAGCCGGGCGATATGGTTAAGCCCGGACAGGTTATGGCTCGGATCAAAAATCTTTTTGACAAGACTGTTCAAATAATCAAAGCTAATGAGGAATCAGTAGTGATTTCTTATCCTGATCAGTCAGTTTGCTTTCCAGGGACAGAGCTATTTATGGTGGCAAGGCGAAATGATCAGGCTTTCCAATTTTTGAAGTAACTCAAAGCCAGTCTCTTTTAAGAAAAACAATCATTAAGATTAAGGAAATAATTGTTGCCCCTCCTGTTATCAGGAAGAAAGCTAGGGGATGTTCTGCCAGGGGGAGCTTGAGATTCATACCATAAACGCTAGCGACAATCATAGGAATGGTGAGAATGATGGTTAGAGAAGCGAAAAATTTCATAATCCGGTTTAGATTGTTGGTTAAAATAGTAGAGTAGGTATCGCGAATATTTTTCACGATTTGTAGGGCTTCTTTACAAAGAGTTATTAGTTGGTCATTACCCAAGAGAAAATCTTCGACAATTTCCCGGTCCTCTTCAAAAAGAGGGATCATTTTTCCCGAAAGAAGAGTGTTGAGAATAGGACTGGTATGATTAAGGGCGTTGAGGAAGTCATTAATCACTCTTTCATGGAGGAGGAACTGGTTAATATCTCGATTGCGGATTTTTTCAATATTAGCACTGACGTTATAAATCTTGCGGTCAATAGCGGTGAGGGATTCTTGATAAAGCTTGTCTACTTCTGAAAAGATCTGGATAAACAACTTGACTTTTTGGGTGGTATAAAAGCCTATTTCATTTTTGAGAAATTTATCAAAGATAGCGAGATGTTTTGAGCAAATAGTAAGCAAAAATGCTTCATTGATAATAAAGAGAAGAGGAAGAGTTATGATAAAGCCCTCTTTCTCATAGGGAACGCGGGTGAAAATATAAATTGTTTTTTTCTCCGTCTCCAAACGGGGGACTTCATAGATATCAAGGGCATCTTGGAGCAGATCAGTTTCTAGTTTTAATCCCTGGGAAATTTTGGTTAGTTCTTCGAGGGTAGGATCTTCAATATGAATCCAGCAGCCGGTCCTGTAGGAATCAAGTTTTTGCAATTTTCTGCTCTTGAGAGATTTAAGGTAATAGTTAATCATTTTTTACAGGCGCCCAATTATGAAAACAAGTAAGAGGTAATTAATCTTAACATGGATTTAGGGCCTTGCCAAGGTTTTTTAGGTTCGCTATAATGATTATAAAGGAGGTAGTTAAATGAAAGGATATTTTGATCATATTGAAGAAAAAACTTTAGCTAATGCCAATTTTCGTCAAGTTATTTTTACTGGTAAATACGCCCAGTTGGTGTTGATGAGTTTGAAGCCAGGTGAAGAAATTGGTTTGGAAACACATCTGACGGTGGATCAGTTTTTTCGCTTTGAGTCTGGCGACGGCAAGGTAGTCATTGACGGTCAGGAATATTTGGTTAAAGACGGGGATGCTGTTATTATCCCGGCAGGATCAGAGCATAATGTAATTAATCTTTCTCAAGACAAAGATCTGAAACTTTATACGATTTATAGCCCCCCCAATCATCCTGATGGAACCGTTCATCAGACCAAAGCAGAAGCTGAGGCATACGAAAAAGAGCATCATCAGTAAGCAGGAAATCTTTCTGAGCTAATTAGGGAGAGTCATCTTTAGTCCGCTAATTTGTCCTATTATTTAATCTTATGTTAAAATTAGCCTTAAATTATCCTATTTTCCTAATTAAGGCGATGCCTGTTTTTATCAAAGAAGGAATTTTCGCCAAACCAAGAGAAGTTTTCCTGTGGGGGGTTCATGAACATTCAGCCTCGGGGAGTCGCTGCAGTCGTTTGGGGTTAAGAGAAATGGTCCAGGCGGAGACGGTTTTAGAAGGCTTTTTCTTAACCGATCATGACCAAGGTTGTTTGAAAAGCCAAAGGGCTCTTGTTAATTTAGAACGGCGGGGCGATTTAAGATTAAGAGTTTTTCCTGGTTGCGAGCTTTCAGTCAGGGTTAGTTGGGAAAATTTTAGCCTGGACGATCAGGAGAGAAGAGGGTATGAATATCGTCGGCACCTTTTACTCTTGGGTGTTCCTGGTGAGGCAGTAGTAGATTTTTTAAGGGGACGATGCGAACTGCCGACAATTAGGGAAGGGATGGATTTTGCTGATAGCGTTGGCGCTTTAGCTTTCATGGCGCACCCTTCTTTTGCTGAGACGGAAAATGGAGACCTTGGAGAAGCGATTAGAAAAAGGGTGATTCCTTTTGCGGATGAGCTGAGACAAGTGGCTTGTGGCTTGATCGGTTTAGAAAGTGATAATTTAGGGGTGGAGAAAAGACTTCGTGGTTCTTATCCCCGCTGGCGGGAACAGATAACGCGGTTTGCCGAAGAAAAAGGGCTGCTTTGTTTGACTGGAGCTGATAGTCACGAGAGGGGGCGCTTTGGAACAGCGGGAATTTTAACTCTGGAAAGACCAATCAGCCAAGACGACTTGCTACATATGATTAGGGCAGGCGATTATTTAAATTGGAGATTAACGGAGAGCAAAGAGGGAATTGACCTAGACGGGCGGGCTTTACGAAAGCTAGGAAGAAAAATTGACTCTTCCCCTCCGGTGCGGGAGTGGCGTTTTTGTTAAAGAGAGGCGAACAGAACCAGTTTTTTAATTTGGAGCCTTTGCTTTTTAAGATCTTCAAATGATTTTATTCTCGTCCTTTGACGGAGAGAGATAATTTTTTTAGCTGATTTTGGACCGAGACCAGGGATTTTCAGGAGCTGCCAGTAAGAAGCTTGATTGAGATTAATGGGAAAAAGATGTTGGTTTTGTTTGGCCCAAACGCTTTTAGGATCTTCAATTTCCTCCAGAAAGCCGCTTTTGTTTAGGGGAATTTGCCAAGGAGAAAATTTATAAAAACGCATTAAAAAGTCAGTTTGGTAGAGACGATGTTCTCTGACTAGTGAAGCGGCTGGTTTATTTTCTAAAGGAGTTTTGGCAATCGGGCGGAAGGCAGAATAAAAAACTCTAGCCAAAGAGAAATTCTTGTAAAGCAAATGGGTAGCGTTGATAATGTCCTTGTCGGTTTCATTGGCAGCTCCGACAACGAATTGAGTAGTCAGGCTAGGTATTTTTTTACCGCTGAAGCATCGTCTCTTTAGCTCTGTTTTAATCAAGCTTAGAGTATAGAAGAATCCCCTTTTGAGATTTTTATCAGGAGAAAGATCTGCCAGGCTGGATTCTGTGGGCGATTCAATATTCAAAGAAATTCTATTAGCTAGACCCAGGGCTTCTCTGTCAGTGTTAGCTGAGGCGCCGGGCATGATTTTTAGGTGGAGATAGCCAGAGTAACGGAATTTATCCCTTAAGATGTGGGCCGTGTCCAAAACCTTAGTCATGGTGGTTTCGGGGTTGCCGAGAA
>CAZMUE010000030.1:0-7530 GCA_964569725.1 uncultured Gammaproteobacteria bacterium | reverse complement strand
CGCCAAGGGAAACGAAGCCCTGCCCCAACCGCTACCAAGATCGAGAACCATGTCTCCTGGCCTAACCCTAGGCATTAAATGACTGTGAATTTCTTCCTCACCCCAGGCATCATTCCAACCCGAATCATTACCGCCTAGTAAATCGCCAAGTTTTTTATTTCTAACCAGCTCTAAATTACTCACATCAGAGATATTATATTCAAAAAGTTGACTAAAGACAATATCTATAGGCTCATGATTAGACCATCTCTCGGAGAATTTTTTGGCGAAGATAAGCGGCAATTGATCTGCCGTCGGTAAATTTCTCTTTATCTATTTCTCTGAAAAGATCACCCACAGCAATAGGTTTTCCCACCTTAATCTTAACCCTAAGAGTCACTGGCCCACCCAAAAGCCTCTTTCTCGCCGCCAGAATAACTCTTTTTTTAGAGGACAGGCCCAAAAACTGGCTGGGAAGAATAATGGTTTTATCGTAATTTTTCTCCCTAAGAACCTTGATGATCTCGCCGATACCCCTCATCCAGGGATGAGTCACGACTCTACCTCCGTTGGGAAAAATCATTAAAGCGTGGCCCTCTGCCAAAACATTGGCAGCCTTGTTTATGGAATCATTGTTTAGCTTGTCTATCTCCTCCGCATTAAACCGCTCTAGGTTGAGAAAATCAGCGAAAATATCAATTGAGTCCTTGGGTTTCTTTCTAAACAAAAGCGCTCCTCGGCCAGCCGCATATTTCCGCGGCAAAACAGGAAGAACAAATTTGGCAAAATTTTTCCCTGTATAGGCAATTGTTTTTATGCCAAAAAAGTAGAGGTCTTTTCTTCCACCAGCAGCCGTCAAAATTATTGGTTCGGCGAAAAACTCATGGTTGAGGCCCAAAAGGATCACTGATCCTTCGTGTTTCTGAAAATAATTTTTATCGCTACCAGTTAATTGATACTCAATTCCAATCTGATCTAAGAATTCAACGGCTGTCTTTGGCAAGCCCCTTTGGGGAATTTGCTTCTCTGATTTAGCGCAAACACCTAAAAACTTGACAAAGCCGAAGTGCTTTTTATCAAAAACATAAATGTATTTCCAAAAACCCCTGTCTTTGAGCTCATCTATCTTCCGCTCAATACCAACAAATCCCATCCGGGCAATGCGAGGGAAAAAGTATTTAGCGACTTGTAAAGTAAGATAGGATACCAAAAGATAAAGCCCGGTAATGGTAATTAGCGTCAGAAAGCTAACTTTTAAAACCTTTAAGAAAAGTTTCATTCCTCTTAAAAATCAATCCCCCAACTGTTGATAAAGGTGGGCCTAGCCTGACCATCCAGGGTTATTTCAGCAATGCAATTGTCGTGAAACTCTTTGGCTGGCTTTCCCAAAACATCCTTAAAAAAAGCTCCTAAGAATTTACCATGGGTAACGCAGATAATTATTTCTTGTTTTAATTCCTTTAGCTTCTCCACCGCCGCCATGACTCTTTTTAAAAAGAAGTCGTAAGATTCGTAGCCTAAAACCTCTTCGCTATTGTCATAGGCAGCTACCAGTTCTGGATATTTTCTCTTAGCCTCGTCTTTATTCTCACCGCAAAGCAATCCGTAAGTGTTTCTTTCTTTGAGATAAACTGAGGTTTCTATTGGCAAATTAAATTTTTGATTGATTATCTCGGCAGTTTCTAAAGCTCTTTTCAGCGGAGAAGATAAAATCAAACCCGCTCCTTTGGCAATATCTTCCAACTGCAGCGCCGCCTGCCCCGAGGTTTCTCTCCCCTTAGGAGAAAGTTGAGGATCGTACCAGCCCCCGTATTTATTTTCAAGATCATCCATAGCCTCACCATGTCTAATAAAAAAAATTTTCATTTCCCCTCCCCTTTTTAATCTAAAAATTTCTAACTAAATTTTACACGAGCAGCCTTTATCTTTCAAAAGCTGTCTTTGCTTTTCCAATGAATCAATCAAAACATTCTGCCTGCCGACTCCTTCGGCTAGACCCTTAGCCAAAGGAGAATCGTGCCGATAGCCTCTCTTTTTCATCTCCGAGACTAGAAGCTCATGTCTTCGATAAAGAGCTTTCAGTTTACCATACCAACGTCGTGTTTCCGGATGTTGAGAATAGCCCTTCTTTCTGTTAACAATAATGCTCCAGATGGCATGAAGCTCACGATGTTCCGCTAAAAGATGGTTCCGGCATAGTCTGGTTGGTGACAAATCCCAAATTCTCATTTTCAGGTTATAATAATATAATAAAAAATGAATTATCTAATTTTAACTCTGGGCATTTCTTTTCTCATCCAAACAATCTTTTTTATCTTTGCCTTTAGCCTCAAAACCGATAAGGTAACTGACCTTTCTTACGGATTAACTTTCATTATTCTTTCTGTTTTTGCGGTTTCGCTAAATCGCAACCCCTCTTCTTTGCAGATCACCGTCATGATTATGATCATTGCTTGGGCGATAAGACTTATCGCTTATCTTTTGGTCAGAATTTTAAGAACCAAAAAAGACCGTCGTTTTGATGGAGTCAGAGAAAAGTTTCTTTCTTTCGCTCAATTTTGGTTCTTCCAGGCCCTAACCGTCTGGATCATTATGCTTCCCAGCTTAATCCTTTTCCATGAAAAAGAAAGGTTGAGTCTTAATCCCACTAGTTATTTAGCGATTCTCATCTGGCTTTCTGGCTTAATAATCGAAATCGTCTCGGATCAGCAAAAGTTTATTTTCAAGAATAAACCCGAAAACAAAAATAACTTTATCTCCTCTGGTCTCTGGAAATACTCCCGCCATCCCAATTACTTCGGAGAAATTCTTATTTGGATTGGTATTTTTGTAATCTCTGCTAAAACCTTCAGCTCTTGGGATTGGCTCAGCATCATTAGCCCTCTTTTTATCGCCTTTATTCTTCTCTTTATTAGTGGCATTCCTCCCTTGGAAAAAAAATATGCGGAAAGATACCGAAAAAACCAAAAATACCAAGAATACCTTAGAACAACTAGCCTCTTGATTCCTTTACCCAAAAGAAAATAAAAGCGATCCTCCTTTATTCAAGGAGAATCGCCTGTAACGCCTAGGATAATTTACTTTGAGGCCCTGACTGTAATTCTCCTGGGCTTAGCTCCTTCGGCCCTAGGAAGAGTTACAACAACAACTCCATCTTTTATTTCGGCGCTTATACCCTCGACTCTAACCGGACAGGGAATCGTAGTGGTGTAATAATACCTCGCTTGTCTAGCCTCACGATAAACTGTTTTCTTTTTTTTCTTTTCCTCTTCAGTTTCTTTGTGCTCCGCCCTAATAGTCAAAACTCCAGCATCATAAGAAACATCTACTTTTTCTGCAGGAATACCCGGAGCATTAGCCTTAACAACCACCTCATTATCGGTTTCATAAACGGCTAATCCCTCATGATCTTCCAGCCAAGGATTTTCGTCAGTCCACAAACTAGGCCAAAAGTTTCTGGGCATTAAGCTAAAAGGTTCCTCCCATTTGATAATTTTCATCTTTTTCACCTCCTTTCAACTTATATTGGCAGTTTAACACTATCACTGCTAACATGTCAAGCACTAATTTTCAGCTTATTTTCAGTTTATGGCGTATAATTGAGAGCTGTGAGAATTTTGATTGTCGAAGATGAACATCGCATTGCCAACTCTATTAAAAAAGGTTTAGAGCAAGAGCGCTACACCGTTGATGTTGCCTACTCCGGATCAGATGGTTACGACTTGGCCAGCGCTGAAGAATATGATTTAATTATTCTAGACTTGATGCTACCCGGTATAGATGGCCTACGAATCTGCCAAAAACTTCGCCAGGAAAACAATCATACCCCGATTCTAATTCTCACTGCCAAAAGCCAAACCAGAGATAAAGTCGTCGGATTAGATAGTGGGGCCGATGATTACCTCACTAAACCATTTTCTTTTGAGGAACTCTTGGCAAGAATTAGAGCCTTAAGCAGACGGCCTAAAAAGACTGTTGGCGAAATCATTAGAATTGCCGATTTATCGCTTAACAGCAAAAGCTTTGAGGTCAAGCGGGCAGGAAAATCAATCCGTCTCTCTAATAAAGAATTCTCTCTTTTAGAATACCTCATCCGCAATAAAGGGCAAATTCTTACTAAAGAAAACATTATCGCCCATGTTTGGGACTACGACGCCAATATTCTTTTTAATACCGTTGAGGTCTATATTAAAAATCTACGAAATAAAATTGATCTGCCTTTTAAAGACAAAAAGGCATTAATTAAAACTGTTAGGGGGTTTGGCTATAAAATAAGCTCTTGAAATTATGTTTAACAAGGCAAGGATAAAACTAACTGCTTGGTATTTGGCAATCATCATGGTGATTAGCCTGGCCTTCAGTCTAACCATTTATAATATTTTGAATTTTGAGCTTAGCCGTTTTGGCCGCCTTCAACGACTCCGTATTGAGCGTCAGCTTGAAGAAAGAGAAGTCCTCCCGGAAAATCCCCTTCGTCCCCGTTCAAGACCACCAGAAGCTATAGTTGTTGACTTAGAATTAATGGCAGAAACAAAACATCGCCTATTAATCTTCCTTGGCTTAGTCAACGGAGTTATTTTTATTTTCTCTGGCGGCTTAGGATATTTCCTAGCCGGCAGAACCCTCAAACCAATTAAGGATATGGTTGAAGAGCAGAACCAGTTTATCTCTGATGCCTCTCATGAATTAAAAACCCCGCTAACTTCTTTAAGAACGGCCTTGGAGGTTCACCAACGAGATAAAAAATTAAACCTTAAAGGGGCTCGACACTTAATCAAGGACAATATCGAAGAGGTCAACAAGCTGCAAACCCTAACTGAAGGGCTCCTGCAACTAGCTCAATATGAAAAACCCAACCACCAACAAAATTTCATCTCTGTATCGCTTTCTAAAATTACTAAAAATGCCATTCAAAAAATACAACCTCTTGCTGATAAAAAAAACATTACTATCGTAAGAAGAATTAAAAATCTTCAGCTTAGGGGTGCCCCCTATGCCTTGACCGATCTTTTGGTAATTCTTTTAGACAATGCCGTCAAGTACAGTCCAAAGGCAACTAAAATTAGCGTCAGTTCAAAAAAAACTGACGGACTTGTTTCAATAGTAGTTAGCGACCAAGGTACTGGTATTAGCCAGAAAGACTTACCATATATTTTTAAACGCTTTTATCGTAGTGACGCCGCCCGTTCTAAAAAGGGTCACGGGGGCTACGGCCTAGGATTATCTATTGCCAAGAAAATCGTTAGCGCCCACCACGGCAACATTAGTGTCAAGACAAAACTAGGCAAAGGCAGTTCTTTTATTATCCAGATTCCCAGTTTCAGCTAGTTTTCAGTTTTACTTTATAAGATAAGCGTTATGAAAATATTTAAAGATCTCTGGGGAAAAATCTTGAGCTTTAAAAAATGGTTTAAAACCAGATCTCTCTTGGTGAAAATTTTGATCTTGGTTTTTATTGTTGCTTTGGGATGGTTCATTTTCCAAAAAATTAGGAGAAACCGCACCCCAATTCCAGAATACCAAACAACCACAGTTGAAAAGGCAACTCTCGTTGTTTATGTTTCTGCTTCAGGCCAAGTCTCTACTGCCAATAACGCTCCTGTAACTACCGAAATCTCTGGGGTTGTCAAAAAGATTTATGTCAACAATGGTGATCAAATCAAAACCGGTAAGCCGATCGCCGAGATAGAGCTAGACCAGACTTCGCAACAAAAATATAACTCTGCTCTCGCTTCTTATCAAGGTGCTAAAAATAGTCTGGAATCAGCCAAGACTAACTTTTACACCCTGCAAAGCAAGCTCTTTGCTGCCAATCAGAAATTTATCAATGATGCTGTTGCCCGCAATTTAGCTATTAGTGATCCAACCTATATCCAAGAGAATGCTGATTGGCTAGCAGCCGAGAAAAGCTATAAAAATCAAGCCGGTGCAATCAACCAGGCCGAAATCTCTCTCCGCAGCTCTTGGCTCTCGCTACAACAGTCTTCACCAATTATTTACGCTCCAATCAGCGGAACCGTTACCGGTCTCTCTCTTCAGATTGGCTCTGTTATCTCTCCCCAATCCTCGGGGGGCGCTACTAGCACAAGTTTAAAAATCGCTAATATTGAAACCGATACTGAGCCTACCATCACTATTAATCTTACCGAAATTGACATTCCCAAAATCAAGGTCAATGATAAAGCAACCGTTAGCCTTGATGCCTACGCTGACAAAACCTATACTGGCAAGGTGATCAGCGTTGATACTGTCGGTTCTATTAGCTCTGGAGTAACTTCCTACGAAGTTGTCATCAAATTAGACACCAAAGTTCCCGGAATCTATCCCAACATGAACGCTTCTGCCAGTATTATTACTGACACTAAAGACAACATCCTCCTAATCCCAAGCAGCGCCATCCAGAGCAGCAATGGTGAATCATGGGTTAGGGTGATGAAAAATGGCCAGATCAATCAAGTTACTGTCGAAACCGGCCTAGCATCAGATTCAGAAGTAGAAATTATTTCTGGTTTGGCCGAAGGAGATTCAGTGGTAACTAGTATTGTTTCCGCCCCCGCCTCATCATCCAACAGCGGCCAATCTCCTTTTAGCAGCTTTGGCGGAAGGGGTTTCGGCGGCAACAGTACTTTCAGAATGGCCCGTTAAATCTAATAAATGATTAAAATATCTCATGTTTCAAAAATATATCGAAGCGACTCTCTGGAAACCGTTGCTTTAACGAATGTCTCTTTTGAAATTAAAAAAGGAGAATTCACCGCGATCATGGGGCCCTCTGGTTCGGGAAAATCTACCCTTATGCACATTCTAGGCGGTCTAGATCAACCCAGTAGCGGCGAATATCTATTAAACGGGAAAAGCGTTTCCCGTCTTTCTGACGACGAATTGGCTGAGATTAGGAACCGCAAAATTGGTTTTATCTTCCAAGCCTACAATCTTCTCCCCCGTACTTCTGCCTTAAAAAATGTCATGTTGCCAATGATCTATGCTGACGTCTCTAAAGAAAAACGAATCCTCAGGGCCACAGAACTCTTAAAAAGAGTAGGTTTGGCTGACCGGCTTGATCATCTTTCTAATCAGCTCTCAGGCGGAGAGCAACAACGAGTCGCTATTGCCCGAGGCTTGGCCATGGATCCTCTAATCCTATTAGCCGATGAACCAACCGGGAATATCGCCTCAGAGCAAGCAACAGAAATTATGGAAATTTTTCAAGAACTTAATGATGACGGCCACACCATCATTATGATCACTCATGAAGCGGATATCGCCGAATACGCAAAAAGAGTTATCTATCTTCGCGACGGCAAAATCGTTGAGGATCACCAAAACGGGAAGCGGCGGAGAGTTATAAAAAGCAGAAAAATTATTAAGAAATAGAAAATTATGGACTTTAGAGAACTTTTATCAGAAGCAACCAGAACCCTTACTGTCAATAAAATGAGGACCGGCTTAGCTGTCTTAGGAATTATTATCGGTATCGGTAGCGTTATTGCCCTAGTCGCCTTGGGACAGGCTAGCCAAAAATCAGTTGAAGAACAAATCCAAGCCTTGGGC
>CAZMUE010000029.1:0-7637 GCA_964569725.1 uncultured Gammaproteobacteria bacterium | reverse complement strand
CTGGCTAAGATTACGGGTCCAGGCCCTTTTGGACCCATATTTAATTTACACCCAAATCTTGTAGTTCTTTCTCTAGCAAATCTTTGTTTCTGTAAACAATTCCCCTCATTCCCAACTTTCTAGCACTTAAAACATTTTCTTCTGAATCATCGACCATAACTGACTCCTCTGGCTTAACACCAATTTTATCTAAAACATTCGTGTAGGCCCCAGCATTTGGTTTCCTAATACCTTCTTCGAAAGATTTGAATGTTTCATCGAATGAATCAAATATTCCTCTTGTCTTGTTACGCTCATCATGTATATCAATCGTATCCGTCAAAAGATACACTTTATATTTCTTCCTTAATTTTTTGATCAAAGATAGGATTTCTTTGTTAACATCTTTTGAAATTCCTTCGTAATATTCTTTCCACCGTTCATATAGGGCTTCGATGTCAGAATTTAATCCTAATTCTTTGCTTACTTTTTCAAGAAAATCCCTCGAATTCTCTTCTCCAATAAGTAAAGGTGTAGCATGTTTTTGCCAAATTTCCGAGGCTTTTTTAATCGAGATGCCGAAGGCTTCAGAAATGAATTTCTCGTTCTGATTAGCTGGGTGCTTTATTATTACTCCTCCCAAATCAAAGATTATGTTTTTTATCATTCGTTTACATTATGCAAAAATTTGGCTGCGGAGCCAGGATTCGAACCTAGATTCCTGCGTCCAGAGCGCAGTGTGCTACCATTACACCACTCCGCAATATCCTCTAGGATATTTTAGCAGAAAAGGGAAAGAATGGCTTGGAAGAGGCTAAGAATCTTGTTCTATTTTCCTTTTTAGCGCTTCTATTTCCTGTCCATAGCTGGCCCTCATATCAGCCGGAGGGATAAAACAATCAAGAATAGCGATATCTCGCAGTCTTCGGCAACGAGGGTCTATACAAGTTAAAACATGCCTTTCGATTTGCCATGATTGCTCCCAAGTCATAGTTCCTGTTCGGGCCATATAACCCTCAAGATGCCTAATCATAATCCTTTGGCTGTCTAGACAAGAAATAGCCGGTGCCCGTTGAATGGCCCGATCTACTAAACCAGTTACATTAAAAACTCTGCCTAAGCCTTCTGTCGCTTGTTCAACTTCTGGAGGAACCCCCTCGACGGCATCATCAGGACCATTCAGATAAGCCTCGCCGAACATTAACTTAAGCTGAGGATGAATTTGGCCATCACCAACATGACCCAACATGCGTCTCAAGTTCTCTTTCTGCTTTTCTGTTAAAGGCATCTATGCCTCCATAAAAAATAGGTTTGACAATATTTTACCAAAATGAAGAGATTAACTAGAAAGCCGAATAATTTTTAACTATTACTCTTCCGGCAATCGGACCCAGATTAACAGAAAATTCTTGACCAAAATTAACAAAAATGCCCTCAACTGTTGCCTGCGGCCGAGCCAATCCTAAAAACTCGCCCACAACACCGAGAGGAGGTCCTTTTTCTATGCTCACTCTTGGAAGCAGGGCAGAATTTTCGACTGTAACTCCATTCCCGGTAAGAGCGTCTTTTGCTCTTAAAACATCCATAGAGCCAACACAATATTGAGTCTTCAAGATCCCAAATGGTCCTCTGATTCTTTCGATCCAAACAACCATTTCAATTTGAACAATTCTCGCGTGAAAAAATTAAAGACAATCAATGGCTGCTTTAAGCCTTTTTGTAACCAATTCTTTCCCTATCATGGGAATACTTTCCACAATCGGTGGGGTACAAATCTTACCAGTTAAAGCCACCCTTAAAACCATAAAGAATTGGCCAATATTCCAACCATTTTCTTTTATCAACCTGAGAAGGTTTTCTTGAAGCCCCTCCATGCCCTTGGCAATCATTTGTTCTGCCTCCTGCAACATCTTCTTAGCTAACTCTGGAGTAGCTTTTCTTTGTAAAAGCAGGTTGTTCTCGTAATCAAGCTTATCTTTACCCAAAAAGTCAAAAAGTTCTTTAATATCAACCAGCCTTTCAATTCTTTCCTTGGCTAAAGAGGCAGCTAAAAGCTGGTGTTTTTTTTCTATTGTTTTGGGAAAAAACGGAATTAGCAATTTTGCTAGTTCTTGATCGCTTTTCCTTCTGATATATTCACCGTTAATCCAGTTAAGCTTTTCTACGTCAAAAACCGGCCCCAAAGGAGAAATATCTTTTAAGTCAAAAAGCTTTATAAACTCCTTTAGATCAAAGATTTCTTTTTCTTCTGGATGACACCAGCCCAAAAGACAAAGGAAATTAAGCAAAGCCTCAGGCAAATACCCCTGCTCTTTATACCAATCAAGCGAAGTGTGCCCTTGCCGTTTGGAAAGCTTGCTGCGGTCAGGATTTCTCAAGGTAGGGGTATGGAAAAATATTGGCATCTTCCAACCAAAATACTGATAAAGAAGAACGTGCTTGGGCGCTGAAGGCAACCACTCTTCACCCCTAATCACGTGGGAAATTTGCATCAGGTGGTCGTCAACCACTACTGCCAGGTGATAAGTGGGAAAACCATCTGATTTGAGAATGATTTGGTCATCGATTAAGTTGCTGTCAAAAACAATCTTTCCCCTGACGAGATCATTAACAACGATTTTTTCATTGTCAGGAATCTTCATTCTGATAACGTATTTTTCTCCGGATTTAATCCTTTTTCTAGAAGCTTCGCAATGATCATCCCTACAACAGCGATCATACTTAGGCGGGAGACCTTTTTGCTTAGCCTGCTCACGGCACTTCTCCAATTTTTCTGGAGAACAAAAACAATAATAAGCATGACCTTTATCCACTAGCTCTTCCGCATATTTTTGATAGAGCTTTAGTCTTTCTGATTGCCGATAAGGGCCATATTTACCAGGATTCTCCGGACTTTCGTCTGCCCGAAGATCAACCCAAGCCAAACCTTTATGGATTACTTCTTCTGCTTTCTCCACAAACCTATTTCTATCAGTGTCTTCAATCCTGAGAATGAAGTCTCCTTTATTTTTCTTGGCAAAAGCATAGTCAAGCATGGCGCTGTAAACACCGCCGACATGAATAAAACCGGTTGGGCTGGGAGCAAAGCGGGTTCTTACCTTCATTGGTTGAATTTTAGCACAACTCTATTTATACTGAAAATTAAATGTCCTCTCTGACGGAAACCGCCTACTATACCCGCCAAGGCATGAAGATTGGCGCTGTTTTTTTAGTGATTTTAATTATCCTGAAAATCATTATTTCCTCAGCCGCCTCTGCCTGGAAAAAAGCCCACCCAGCTCCGCCTCCCAGACCAGAAACTACTTTTGGGAAATTAACCAAAATCAGCTTTCCGGCCAATGAACTGCCTAAAATTACTAATTTTCAGCTGGAAACACCTAGCGGAGAACTGCCTGACTTTGGTGACCGGGCCAAAGTATATTTTGTTCCTGGCTTCGGTCCCCAATTCCTGGCTCTGGAAAAAGCTCAACAAATCGCCGAAAGATTAGGCTTAAACCCGACCCCAGAAAAGATTAGAGAAGATGTTTATCTTTTTAAAAGCGGAACCCTGGGCACGACTCTAACCATTAATGTTCTAAGCGGAAACTTTCAGTTCCAATACAATTATCTTGATGACCAAACCCTAATTAACCCCGCCGCCCTGCCAACCAAAGAAACCGCAGTGGTAATGGCCAATAATTTTCTTTCTAAAATAGAAAAGCTTGCCCCTGACTTGGAAGAAGGCAGAGTTGAAGCTAGCTACTTTAAAATCGGCGGCCAGGGTCTGGTAAGCGTTCCTGCGCCTTCTGAAGCAGATTTAATTAGGATTGATATTTTCCGAAAAGAAATTGATAACCAGTATCCCATTGTCAGCAAGAATCCCCAACAGTCTCCGGTTAATTTTCTGATTTCCGGAGCTGACACGATTCAGAAACAAATTGTTGAAGCCGTCTTCAACTATAGTGTTATTGACCTTGAAAAAGCCTCGACGTATCCCATTAAAACAAGTGATCAAGCCTGGCAGGAACTGCAAGCAGGCAGTTATTACCTGGCTAGACTTGATAAAAAAGATAACCAGCAAACCACTATTCGCCAGGTTTCCCTCGGCTATTTCGAAGCCTTTGATCTTTCGCACTTTCTCCAACCAGTTTTCATTTTTCAAGGAGATAATGGCTTTATTGCCTATGTCTCGGCTGTCGTCCCAGAATGGGTTGAGGAATAATCTTCCCAAATTAATTCTCGCTTGGCCCAATCTAGCAGTTTGACCGTTTCGCCAAAGCGATCTTTGCTAGCCAAGATAACGGTAATTAAGCCATGCCCTCCAAGCTCAAAATAACCGACAAAACATTCCCCTGCTCTTTGAGTCCAGCCGGTTTTTAAGCCCATAACTTCTGGTACCTTTCCCAAGAGCTCGTTGGTAGTTTCTAGTCTGTGCAGAATTTTGCCACTTAAATCGGTAATGGTCATGGTTCTAACCAAAATTGCTTTTCTGAAGATTTCGCTCTTCAGCGCCAAACGGGCGATCTGGGCCAGATCATAAGCAGTTGAATAATGATTCAAATCCTCTTCACCGTCGAAATTAACAAAATGGCTTCCTTTTAAACCAATGGTCTTAGCTTTCTCATTCATTGCCTCAATAAAATCAGGGCTCTGGCTGGCCAAAACAAAACCAGCATCATTGGCAGAATGGATTAAAAGACCGTAAATAAGATTCTCCACTGTCAATTGCTCCCCTGCTTTTAGTTCCATGTTTCTGCCCACGGGATAAGCTCGAGGAACAGTCACGGTCTGATTAAGCGGAAATTTGTCCAGAGCCACTAGAGCAGTCATGATTTTTGTGATTGAGGCTGGAAGGAGTCTCTGTTGCGGGTTTTTCGCTAAAAGGACAGTACCGCTCTTCTCATCCATTACCAAGATTGATTTTGCTGTTAGTTGGCTTGTAAATTCTTCCTTGATTTTAGGTAAGGGCAGGGGTGCAAAAACTAGCCCCTGGCCCTGAAACTGATTCTTGGGTCTGTCTTTGGAAAAGACAAAGTAACCACTGGAAGGTAGAATCAAAACAAAAAGCAATGCCTCTAAAAGAAAAACAATTTTGAAGCCCAATCCGAGTTTGGCTTTCTTAATTTTTTTCTTGGCCATCTTGATTGGCAATTTCTAAATCTTTTACTTTTAATTGTAAGCTTTTTCTGCCTTGCCATTCATTAATCTCGGCATTAAAGATTAAATCAACCACATCACCGGGCAAGAGTTTATTGATCCAGTCCCCCATCCTAAAACCAATTGCCTCTGCGGTTTGCCTTTCCACAATCTTGGTTCCCGGATCATCAAGCCAAATCTTAAGATGACCGCCATTATTACCCACGGTTTTTAAGGACAAAACTCTCACCCCTTTTAAAAGAAAAGTCGGTTCTGAATTAGCAAAACCATATGGTTTCAGCTTATTAAGCATCTGGCAAAAGCCAAGGTTAAGCCAAGCCAACTTGACTTCAAAATCAACTTTTTTTTCTGCCAGGGCATCGCCATTATGTTTTTTCATAAATAATTTAACCTCTTTCAGCAGGGCTCTCTTTAACTTTTCCAGATACTTATTCTCTACTGTAAACCCGGCTGCCAAAGGATGACCGCCAACGTCTTTTAAGAATTTATCATGCTTCCTGATTGCTTCGACAATATTAAAACCATTCAGCGACCTGGCCGAGGCCTTGCTGAATTTTTTACCTTGGTGGACTACCACCGAAGGTCGGCAGAATTCTTCAGTTAGTCTTCCGGAAACTAAACCAATCACGCCCTGATGATACTCTCTGTCGCTGACAAAAATCAGGTCCGGAAGTTTTTTTTGTTTACTGAGCCATTTTTTTGCCAAATTAAGATTATTGTCCATTATTCTTTGGCGTTCTTTATTAAGCTGTTCAATCCTTAGGGCTAGCTCATAAGCCTGGCTTAAGTTTTCTGTACAAAGCAGCCTTAACGAATCCAAAGCCTCACTCATTCTGCCTACCGCATTCAGCCTAGGACCAATAATAAAATAAATATCCCAGGCACTAATTTCCCGTTCTGCCAGGCCAGTTTTTTGCAATAAAGCAGTTAAGCCCAATCTGGAACTGGAACTAAAAGCTTTCAGGCCTTCTTTTGCCAAACTACGATTTACTCCTCTTAGGGGCACCATATCAGCTAAAATTCCTAAAGTGGCCAGGGCTAAATCAGCTGCCTCAAATTCTCTGGCCAGGAGCCAGGCCAAACCGCTTCCTGAAGTTTTGGTGCTGTGAAGAATAAAATCAGCCGCTGGTTTTTTCTCTTCTGCCAAATGATGGTCAGTGATAATCACGGTCACCCCCAGTTTTTTGGCTAGCTTAACCTCCTGATGAGCAACAATTCCGTTATCAACCGTGATTAGAAGTCCTCCTTTCCTGTCGCCAAAAAGCTTTTTAATTCCTTCCTCGTTTAAACCATAGCCCTCGTTGAAACGACTGGGAATATATGGCAAAACCTGAGCGCCATTATGCGCTAAAGCTTCCCAGACTAAGGCCGTGGCAGAAATTCCGTCGGCATCATAATCGCCCCAAACAATAATCCGCTCCTGGTTTTTAATTGCTGATTTAATCCTCTTAACAATTTTCTTAAGGTTTGCTGAAGAAATAGCAAAATCTTCGGCAACAAGTTTGTGGGCGGGCTTGGGATTGAGAAACTCAGCAATTTCTTCTCTGCTTTTGATCTCCCTGTTTTCCAAAAGGATCTTCAAGAAACGTGATTCCTGAGGTTTTTTCCTGAGGTCTATTTTAGAAAGGACTTTCCAGTTTTTTTTCATCAGTTATAATTAAGAGAGATGAATACCCAAAAAGCAATTAGAGAACAAGACCATCTTAACATATCTCTTAATGATTTACCTGAGGAAATTAGGCGGCTTAAGGCTGTTTTTCATAAACACGGCTTCAAGCTTTATTTAGTCGGCGGCGGCTCAAGAATTCTCATTACTGCTCCCAAAAAGAAAGTGGATAATTGGGACTTTACCACTGACGCAACGCCAGAACAGATCTTAAAGCTCTTTCCCAAAAGAAGCTTTTACGAGAACAGATTCGGCACGGTTACCATTGTCGGCAAGAAAAAGATACCCTATGAAATCACTACTTTCAGGAGTGAAAAAGGCTATTCTGACCAGCGGCATCCAGACAAAGTCTTTTGGGGAAAAACTATTGAGGAAGACCTTTCACGCAGAGATTTTACCATTAATGCCATTGCCATTGACCTTAGCAGCGGAAAGATCATTGACCCCTTCAAAGGACAAAATGATCTCAGGGCAAAGATTATTAGAGCGGTTGGTAATCCAGAACAAAGATTTAAAGAAGACGCCCTAAGGATGATCAGAGCCATCAGGATTGCCAGTCAACTCGGTTTTATTATTGAAGAAAAAACTTTTGCGGCAATCAAAAAAAATGCTCCCCTGCTTGAGAAGATCAGCGCCGAAAGAATCAGAGATGAAATGATTAAGATTTTAGCCACCAGATATGCCCGAGAAGGATTTCTTTTACTCCTGAACTCTGATCTGCTGAAACTTATTATTCCAGAGCTGATTACTGGTTATGGTTTAAAACAGGCCAAGCATCATATTTATGATGTCTGGAATCATTCTCTGAATTCCTTGAAATACTGTCCTGCCAAAGATCCTGTCGTCAGATTGGCAA
>CAZMUE010000028.1:0-7797 GCA_964569725.1 uncultured Gammaproteobacteria bacterium | reverse complement strand
TGGGTCTCTTTGGGGGGTTCCTGCAGCCTAAGAGGGCAACGTACGGATATGCCGATTGTTAATCTGACCCAGGGTCCAGACAGCGCTACTCGTCTCATAGAGCACTGTCAGTTTGAATGTAGTCGTGGCCCCAGGTTGCCCCGCAGAAAAGAACAGGGCTAACGAACTGTTGCTATTTTAGGAGCAATCTCGTTCAAAAGGTGCTCTAGTTTGTGGCGAGGAAAAGGCTGTTTCGCCATAAATTGCCTGCTTAGGCAGTTTTCGGGACGAAAATCCTGCCAAAACCACTTTCCCTTTTTAATCCTGATCTTTTTAAACCAAACGGCCATTCTCTTTAACCCTGCTTTGGTGTGGATTCCCGGAACAATCGTGGTTCTAAACTCATAACCAATTTTTGAACGCAAAACAAGAGAAACTGATTTTTTGATTTTCTCTTTAAGATTAAGGCGCTCCGCTTGATCATTTTTCAATCCTATAGCCCGCCAATAATTAGCCCAATCATTTTTAATGTCTATAGCCACATAATCAAGCAGTTTTGCCTTTATTATTTCTTTTAAAAGCTGAGGATTGCTTCCGTTCGTATCCAGTTTTATTTTAAAACCAAGTGTTTTTATTTTCTTGCAAAAATCTTTTAAATCCTTTTGTAGAGTTGGCTCTCCGCCGGTAATTACCGCCCCATCGAGAATGTCCTGCCTTTTCTTAAGGAAACTAAAGAATTCTTCTTCTGTAATCAGTTTTAATTTTGATTTTTTGAAGTTCTTTAGAGTTACTAATTCTCTATTGTGGCAAAAAGGACAACGGAAATTACAGCCAACCGTAAAGACAACACAGGAAAGGTGACCAGGGAAATCAATCAGGCTTGTCTTCTGCAGACCACCAATCAGCATAAATTAGCTCCCCTAGATGGCGTAGACTTTCCTTTTATAGAATTCGGCTACCTTGCCATTGTTCCACTGAGAAACTGGCCTTAGATAACCAACAATGCGCGAAAAAACCTCACAGCGGGTTCTTCTTTTCTCTATTTCCTGAAGGTCTTTTTTAGTCATCTTTTCCTTTCTTTTAATTAATAGTCTTTTTTACCGATTTTAATTCCCAATTCAGCATCGCATTTAGGACAATATTCCCAGGCCCCTCTCAGATAACCATGCTTAGGACAGATAGAAAAAGTAGGGGTGATGCTGATATAGGGCAACTTATAATTGTCAGTAATCTTTTTAATGAGTTTTTTAATCACTTCGGTGCTCGCTGGACTTTCGCCCAAGAAACCGTGAAGCACTGTTCCACCATTGTATTTGCATTGCAGATCATCCTGATGATCAAGGGCTTCAAAAATATCATCCGTGTAATCCACGGGCAGATAGGTTGAATTAGTGTAAAAAGGCGGTTTTTTATCCTGCTGATAATCTTTTTCATTAGCAACAATAATTTCTGGATATCTTTCCTTATCGATTCTGGCGAACCGATAGCTGGTACCTTCGGCTGGGGTAGCTTCTAGATTGAACATCTCTCCCGTCTCTCTCTGGTAAATGAGAATTTTCTCTCTCATGTAGTCCATGGCCTCAAGAGCCAGCTCTTTACCCTCTGGGTCGGCAATAGTTTTACCTGTAAGGTTTAAAATCGCCTCATTCATGCCGTTAATGCCAATGGTATTGAAATGATTACGCCAGTAAAAGCCATTTCTTTGAAAAACCTCAGATAAGTAATAGCGACAATAGGGGTAAAGACCTTTTTTAGTAAAATCCTCTACTGCTTCTCTTTTTATCACCAAAGAGTCTTTGGCTATATCCATTAATTGACCCAAGAGAGTAAAAAATCTTCTTTTGGCATAGCCATCACCACCCTTTTCTTTTCTGGTGAGATAGCCAATTCTGGGCAGGTTGATAGTTACTACCCCGATGCTTCCTGTTAAAGGGTTCGCTGAGAAAATCCCGCCTCTTTTTCTTAAAACCCGATTGTCAAGCTTAAGTCGACAGCACATACTCCTGGCGTCTTCCGGATTCATGTCAGAATTAACATAATTGGCAAAATAGGGCACGCCGTATTTCCTGGTCATTTCCCAAACTGGTTCCAAATTAGGATTATCCCAATCAAAATCCTTAGTAATGGAGTATGTAGGAATGGGGAAGGTAAAAACCCTTCCTTGGGCATCACCTTCCATCATCAACTCAGCAAATGTCTTATTAAAAAGATCGATTTCGCTCTGAAAATCTTTATATTGTTCTTTCTGGGGCTTACCGCCAATAATCACTGCTTCTTCGCCCACTGCCCTTGAGGGTTTTAAATCAAGACTGACATTAGTAAAAGGAGTATTTCCAGAGATGAAAACCTTGCCCTTTCTTCTCGCGATTACTGTTTCGTTCTCTGTGCTCGGACACCAGATGATCCCTGAGTAAACTATCTTTTCTATCTTCTGAATATAAGTCTCTTTGTGCTTTATAAGCCTTAAAATGTAGATATCTTTCGTGCCAATAGTTGGTTTCCTGACTAAAACGGTCGATCCGTATCCGGCATTAACGGCAATAGCCTGCAAATCATTTAGTATCTGCAGATCAGAAACGGCAATTTTGCTCTTTTCAAAGCCTTCTGCCTTAAGATAGGTCTGCAGAAACAGACGAGATTGCCTTCTGTCCATCTTAAGCAAATTTTCAGGAATAAATTTAATACTCTCTTTGGAAAACCAGCGATGGATTTCCCTAGAAGATTCTGCGTTCAGCCTAATTTTCTGAACCGGCTCACCAAAACCATGCTGCGTAAATTCAGAATAGCTAAAACCAAAGTGTTCGAGTAGGCCCTTGATCTCTTGATAATAACTTGTGTTCCTAACCGCAGATTGATAGATGCTAACCCTATGGCAGCTACGATAATTTTCTCCTGGCTTTTCCAGACTCCCCTCGCCCACAATCCAGGCCATCAGTTTGATCTGCTCGTCGCTCAGGTCAAGTCCTTTAGCAAAATAATCTCCCGCAACAGGAATAATTAATGGAGATTTCAGCTGCGAAACATTTTCTATAGCCTCAAGACAAAAGTTTTCAGAATTGAATTTTCTCCTAAGTATTCTGTGGTTCGGAGAAACAAGCTGATCCTGGATCCGATTGGTAAGTCGGTACATCTGCCCCTGATACTTTTTCTTGAAAACACTTTTTACTTTTTTATCCTCAATTCTGGCGGTTTTAACGTTAAAAGTCTTTATGCTAAGACCTTTCTTGATTTCATGGCAACCCCTCCATCCAAATTCAGTGAGAATTTCTGTATCCTCGGAAAAACACTGAAATCCAACTCTTGTCGGCACATTCATATTAAAAAGGAACTCTTGAAGCGCTTGTTTTATTTCTTTTGAGCCAAGGTTATCATAGCGAATAAAAGGCGCCAGATAGGTATCAAAGTTGGAAACCGCCACCGCACCAGCAACCTCACCCTGAATAGTGTAGAAAAAATTGACTAGCTGGCCCAAGGCAGTTCGAAAATGCTTCGGCGGACAACTGTGAATTTTTCCAGGAACACCGCCAAAACCTTTGATAAAGATATCTTTTAGATCCCACCCGGTGCAATAGGGCGAGAGCAGGGCTAAATCGTGAATGTGGATGGCGCCGGTTAAATGGGCTTTTCTAACCTTTCGAGTATAGATTTTATTAAGCCAGAAGTTAGAAGAAATGATACTAGCAACATGATTGTTCAGGCCCTGAAGCGAGTAGGTCATGTTGGCATTTTCTTTAACCCGCCAATCCTGTTCATTAAGGTATTTTTCAATTAGTTCATCAGAGTCCACTAGGCTGGAAACACTTCTTAATTTACGATGCAGTTCGCGATAAAGAGTAAAGGCCTTATAGGTTTTGTCATAGCCTTTTTCCTGAAGCTTGTGCTCAATTAAATCTTGGACCTGCTCAACCTCAGGAACAATTGAAGAGTTAAACCTTTTCTCTAACTCAAGAATGATTTCTTTTGCTAGCTTTTGGGCTTTGTCTCGCTTCTTTAGGCCAGCAGCCTTCATCGCTGACCAAATGGCTCTTTCTATTTTTGCTGGCGCAAAGGCAACAATCTTGCCGCTTCTTTTTTTGATTCTTTTAATCTTGGCTTTCATTTTTTCTCAACATCATTAACCTGCTTGACAAAATCTTTGAATTCTTTGACATTCTGAAAATCAAGATAAACACTAGCAAACCTCAAATAGGCGACTGAATCCAGCTTCTGCAGTCTGCTCATCACCATCTTGCCAATATCCTTTGAAGGCACTTCGGTCGATTTCCTATTTAAAAGCTTCATCTCAATGTCATCTACCACTCCTTGAATCTGCTCTTCAGTCACCAGCCTTTTCCAGCAGGCTTTAGCAATGCCTCTTTTGACTTTTTCTGGATCAAAATCCTCTTTGTCGCCACTCTTTTTAACCACTTTCAAATCGATGTTGCCAACTCTTTCATAGGTAGTAAACCTCTTGCTGCATTTCAAACATTCTCGACGGCGACGGGTCACCCTCCCCTCCTCGGCCTCGCGAGATTCTAACACCGAACTCTGGTCAAAATTACAATATGGACAGAACATTTTAAGAATTAAGAACGCTCTTTAAGCTTGGGGCAGTTCAATACTCTGGGTAGCGTTGCTAATCAATCTAAAACACTATTCCTAGGGTTGTCAAGTGGCAATTAATATATCAGAGGGGATCAGTTTTTTATGACTGAAGAGAAAATTTGATAATCAGATCAAGCAATTTTGGATAGGAAATTCCTACTGCTTCTGCTTCTTTAGGCAAAAGCGAGGCTGGCGTTAAGCCGGGAATAGTATTAATTTCCAAAACATAGGGAACATTTTTGCTGACGATCATATCAACCCTGGCAAATCCTTTTGCCCCTATTCCCTTAAAAACCTTAACCGCCAAATCTTGCACCGCCCTAGTTGCTTTTGGAGAAAGTCTGGCCGGAACAATTTCTTTACACATTCCTGAGCTATATTTTGCTTCATAGTCAAAAAAATCCTTCTTGGGACAGATTTCAATTACTGGTAGGGCAAAAGGCTGGCCATTACCCAAAACCCCACAAGAGACTTCTTTTCCAGGGATAAATTCTTCAATAATAGCTCGCTGATCGTATTTAAGAGCTACATCCAGGGCTTTTTTAAGATGTCGCTTATCTTTGACTAGGGTAACGCCCACGCTAGAGCCCTGGTTGCTCGGCTTAACTACCCAGGGAGACCCAGGAAGTTTAAGCCTATCAAGAAAAACCTCCTCTCCTGGCTCCACGATTAAAGATTCGGGCATTTTGATCCCCAAGCTCGCCATCACTTTCTTGAAAATGATTTTATTCATCCCCAAAGCTGAGGCTAATACTCCTGAACCTGTATACCTGAAACCAAGAAAATCAAGCATGCCCTGAAGAGTGCCATCCTCGCCAAAGGGTCCGTGTACTGCAAGAAAAAACAAATCAGGAGTAGGCTTAATTTTTATGGGCAGCTCAAAAAAGCTCGTCTTTCTCTCTTTTTTTCTCAATTCTGGCGGCAATTTTCTTATCCCCAGGTCTATTCTCCTTAGCCAGACAAGATCTTTTTGAAGCCATTTTTGACCATCGGGAGAAATGATTACTGGGAAGACCTCATATTTGTCTTGATCAAGATTAAGGCAAACCTGTTTGCCACTGGCCAAGGAAACGTCATATTCTGGGCTTTTTCCGCCCATAAGAACCGCTATTTTAAGTTTTCTCATTGATATGGTTTTCTTTTTCTGTCCCAAAACCCACCTCGGCGGCAAAGAAGTTGATCAGCCAATTTAGGGTTTTTCATGATCCTCTCAACAAGAATCTCCAGAAAAATAGTGTTCTGCGAACCTTTGACTAAAATCAATTCTTTTCCTTTAAGACTTTTTCTTAAATAGTCTCCTGCCTGACCACTGGTCTGGAAATGGCGAATGTTTTTAAAACCTAAAACACCCGCCTTTGGCAAGAAGAACTCCCTCATTAAATCACCGACAAGAATGATTTCGTCTGCAACCCTAAGAGCTGGAGCAACGATTTCTTCATGCTCTATTTTTGCTTGCTCTCCCAATTCTCTCATCTCTCCCAAAACGGCAATGGTTTTTCTTTTGCTCTGATTTTTCAGGTCTGCCAAAAGATCAAGCATTTCCAACATCGCTTTTTTCGAGGAATTGTAGGAAGAATCAATGATAATTGAGTCTTTTATCCCCTCAATCAAAGATGACCTTCCTGGAGGTAAATTAAAGTTCTTTTCTAAACTTTTAATTGCCTTTTCTATATCAATCTCCATGGCCCTTGCTGCTGCCAAAGCGATAGCAAAGGTTAAGGCATAACCCTTTGGCAAAACCATCCCCTTTAAGGACAATCTTTGCTGTTTGCCATTAATTTCATAACTTGCCGAAAAGCCATTAAGGGTTGTTTTTACTTCTTTTATCCTGATAGATCCTTTATTGTCTCGGCTGATTCCTATTACCCTCGCTTTAGTTTTGTGACTAAAAGGCAAGACTCTTTGGTCATCAAGATTAATAATCGCCCAGCCATAAGGAGGCAACGATCTAATTAATCTGCCCTTTTCTCTGGCGATTAAGTCTAAGGTAAGGTTTCTTTTCTGCTTGGCTTTAAGGCCAGAAGGGGCTTTATTCTCAAACTGCATGGAGTGAACTGAAGTCACCCCAAGAAAAACACCAATGTCCGGCCGGATGATCTTTAATAAATATCCCATATTCTTAGGCTCATCAGGTTCATCAACACCCATTTCCACGACATAAACATCAGACTCCTGCCAATTAAAAAACAAGGCTAGGGGGGCTAGGAAACTAACTCTTAACCAATCTAAAAGGCTGTAGTTTTGCATCTTAAAACCAAGAATGTCCAGAGGAATACCTGTTTCTGAATTGGCTTTTTCCGAGACCTTAACCAAAAGCCCGTCCTTTAGGGTTGCCTCTATTGCCTTCATGGCTGAAGTCTTGCCATAAGAACCAGTGATGCCAATGATTTGTAGAGGAAATTTTGACCTTAAAATCCGCCAGAGATTAATTTTCTCTAGCTGAACCTTGGCTAGAAAACGAAGATAAACCAAATAAAAAGAAGCGATCTTCTTTCTCATTAAGAGAATTTTAACACGAAAGAGCCATTCGCAGACTAAATAATCATCAATCCTAAAACGAGGTCTTCGAAAAGATCTTCCAGATCGCCCTGTTTATGCGACTATTCCATTCCGAAAGGCTTCTAATTTTCCTTTTCTGCGGGATCGTTCTGAGACGGGAATGACTTCACCTAAATACCTTCCCGCCCGAAAAGCAACCTCTTGATTAGCAAGGCCATAGGGACAAGGGCAAATTACCACTGTTTTTGGTCATTTATTAAATTCGTTTAATTAGTAATCTTCTGGCCTCTCGTAAACCCATTTCCCTTGCTGTCTTGCCTCGTCTAGGGTGCCGATAAAGTTTTGGGCAACATCAAGAACATAAACTTCGCCCCCAGAAGTGGTATATCGACACCAAGCATGTCCTTCTGAATAAGCGGTATTTCTATCCACGCTGACCTTACCGCGCAAAACCCCCCCCTCTGAAGCATCTCCAGGAGAACTCCACAAACCAAAGCGTGATGACGACAAACTCCTATCCCCTCGGCAATGAAATGATCGATGCTTATTTTCCCGTCTCTGGCTACTCCTAATCTTGCAAGTAATTGGCTGATGGCCACCTCATCATGGCTGGGCATCGCCTCTGCCACTACATTGAAAACAGTGTCCAAGGCGAAATCTCTTTGTAAAACTCCATCAACATTAATTCTTCGAAGAACCTTGTCGTAGAGGCCCCTCAAAAGATGATTCTTATTA
>CAZMUE010000027.1:0-7938 GCA_964569725.1 uncultured Gammaproteobacteria bacterium | reverse complement strand
CTTTGGCTAAGGCGGCTGGCAAGGGCGCAATTAAAATCAGCATTGTCAGCAAAAGGACTTTTTTCTCTGGCTTTTTAATCAGCCTGCAAAGGGCAAATAAAACTATGGGAAGCTCCCACCACCAAAGTACGCCTCGACCCGGCATCATGCCATAGGTACCCTCAGCCGGCCCCTCAGCAAAAACAAACTGAAGCGAAAAGTAGGAAAAATAATTCTTGGCCAAAACTGATAAAGAATAACTGAGCTTATTGTGGAAAACCCTCGCCATAAAATCAGGTAAGCCCTGTTGGTTTGCCCACCATCTTTCATCGGCGACAGCCTGCCATTTATCCGTAGGATTAAAAACAGCAATATCCATGCCTCTCTTTTGCCCGCCGCTAAAGAATGAAGCAAAAGCAAAGAAAAAGAAAATGCTAAACAGCGCTAGGAAGCGAAACTGTTTTTTAAGGGTCTCTTTATAGTTTGCATATTTATAGTTTTCATAGAGAAACAAAAAGACAAAAACAATTAAAGGGGTGATTAATTTGGCGCTGTGATAAGAGAACATGTTTAATCCCAAGAACAGGGCTGCCAAAATCTGTTTGTTTTTAAGGAAAAAGTAAAGACCGAAAGAGAAGAAGAAAACCGCCAAGTTCGCCTCAAAAGCCCCCCTTGACAAGGGCAGGTGCCAAGGAGAAAAAGCCAAGAGACTAGCAGCCAATAAGCCAAGGTTGGTTTTCTGAAAAAATTCTTTTGCCAAAAGGAAAACTCCAATAATGGCCAAACTTGATAATAGCGCGTTGGGCAAGCGAACAGCGGTTTCGTTAAGGCCTAAAATTACTATTGAAGGAATCATTAAATAAGTTTGTAGCGGCGGCTTAAAGTCTCCGAAAGACCTTAGGCTTAGAGGAAACTTAACCCCCCACTCGTCCCGTCCTGTTTTTAAAATTGAATAAGCCGTGTATCCCTGAGCTGCCTCGTCAGGGGTGAAACCAGCCGGATATTGATCTAGTTTGTAGAAGCGCAAAAAAGAACCCAAGAGAAAAATAATTAAGAGTAAAATTCTTTCTGTCTTTCTCTTTTTAATCATATTTTTGGGTTACCCAATACATCATTGGCATTTGCCAAGGGTCATAAACCGTCTTCAAAACCCTGACGCCGGCCGGCGGTTCTTTGCTCCAATCCCAGTCACCAGGGACATCATCGCCCTGGAAAACCAAGTAAAGGGTTTTATCTTGCCAGTCCTCGCCTATCTTTGCCCTACGGAAATTGACTTTGCCCAAAACAAAATCTTCCTCATCCCCTTGGAAATTATCTCTGAACCAATAAGGATCTTTCTTGGTCCAAAAGAGATAACGAATCAGAGCTGGTTCGTGATTATTATTGATAATTATTTTTTCAAAAGAATCCTCCTCGTCCTTTAGCCATTGCATCGCCTCTTTATAGCCATAATGCCAAAAACGATACTGCTCTTTAGGATAGTGAACAAAATAATCATGAAGCCAGAAAAACAAACCGGCAGCCAGAAAACCTAAAATCAAGATTATCTTAACTTTATTATCAATGAGGCTTTTTATTCCTAAAGCAACCAGGAGTAATAATGGCGGTATCATTAAAAATAATCTAGTCGCTTGATTACCGCCAGCAATAGTTAAAGAAGAGGCCAAAGGTGCTATCAAAAGCCAGGCAAGAGTAAACTGCTTAGGAAACCTCTCTTTTTCTTGAACTAATTTAATTAAACCAAAAATCAAGAACAGGGCTAGAAACCAATACAGCTGTCCACTGCTAGGAGGGTTATGTCTGGGATTAGGATCGCCGTTGATAAAAAGAAAATTCGGAGAAAAGGCAGTTAAATAATTGTCAATAAATTCTTTTCCCCAGCCAGTTAGCTTATTGTGAAAGCCTCGTTCTATTAGTTGATTTTCTATGCCCGTATTTCTTTTAAAAACAATCTGGTCAATGGTTTGCGGATTATTGAAAATACTGATTAATTTAAATCTCGCTGAGCCTCGTCCTTTTAAAATACAAAGGGCTAAGGGCAAAAGCAGTAATGCCAGCAAGCTAACCTTACCCGCGATCCAGAAAAGGTTCTTCTTCGATCTGAAAACCAAAAAAAGGACCATTACCCAAAGAGGGACAAAAATATTGGCAGTATTGTAACTGTAAAAGCTGAGGGCAAAACCCATGACAGCCAACCACCACTTTTTCCTAATAAAGGCCAGTGTTCCCAAGAGCACTAAGCCCAAAAGTAGCGTTGACTCAAAAGCAGTCCTCGAATAATGAAGATGCCAAGGAATAATAGCCATCAAAAGGCTCGCCCAAAGAGCCAGCTTTTCATCTTTAAAGACCTCTTTTATTAAAAGATAAAACAAGTAGATATTTAGAACTCCCAATAAAACAGCGGGTAGCCTCACCCCCCATTCATTTAATCCCAAAAAACCGACAAAGGGTGCGGCTAGATACATCAGCAACGGGGCTCGCCATTCGGAAAAAGAGTGAATATAAAAGGGAAATCTCTGCCCTAAGTAGTCTCGGCCAGAGGCCCAAAGCGAGTAAGCATGATAACCAACATCGAGCTCGTCACCAAAAAGTTCTAGGTTGGGAAGGCGGTAGATTCTTAAAAAAAGGGCCAGGCCTAAAATCAAAATTAAATAAAATCTATTGGCGGCTTTCTTTTTCATGCTTCTCTCTTCCATATGATACTAAAAGCCAGCCAAAAAAGATAATTAAAACCAGCGATAAAGCCCTGGGGAGTAAATAATTGCTAGCCTCCAAAAGACTTTTGACAAAACCGATTGCCGGATACCACCAGAGATTGTAAAGGTTTAAAAGATGAATCAGGGAAAGAAGTAAATAAAAAATTAGGGGCAACTGATTTAGAGAAACAAGAACCGCTAAAGGAGCAAAAACCGGATAAAGATAGCGCTCGTGCATATTGGTGAGGAAAAGAAAGGCCGAGAAAGAAAGAAACGCCATTAGCCAAAGATAGGCGGGAAAATCCTTTTTCTTCTTTTTAAAAAGGAGTGCTCCCGAAAAAAAGAAACTTAATCCCGTCAACAAAAATCCCCAAAGCTTGGCTTTTACTCCTAAGAATAGCGTTTGCTCTTTGAGTCCCAAATCAACTGATTTAATCAGCGTCCACAAATTAAAAGCATTCCCCGAAAGCATATTCCCCTGGCGGGGTAGAATCCGATTAGTATAAAGATACCAAAGCCAGGAAAAAACATTGCCATGATGAACTGCTGGCAAAGAAATCAGAAGCAACAAGGCCATTGACCCTAAAAAGCTGACTAAAATCTTTTGCCACTCTTTCTTGTGGGCAAAAACAATTAAGATCGCCACCGGTAGCCAGATGATCAGGGAAAGTTTGAAATAAAAGGAAAATAAAAAAGCCAACCATCCCCAAAAATAGTTTTTTCTGAAAAGATGCCATAAGCCAAAAACGGCCAAAAGGTTAATTAAAGAATCGGTCTGGCCCCAAACTGCGGAATTATAGATTAGGGCCGGATTGAAAAGAAATAGTCCTGTTGCCAAAAGAGCTGGCTTTTCTTTTTTGGTTAAAGTGAAAACAATTTTATAAATCAACCAGCCCAGACCCAAATCTGCGAGGACAAAAGGCAATTTAAGAAGAACAATATGAAGCTTGCTTTCCAGAAAGGGAAAGATAAAAGAAGGGAAGAGGGCGATTCTCTCGTTCAAAAACCAAAGAAAAGCAAAAATGCCCTGGCTTAATTTGGCAATCAGGGCAAACAAATACATTGTTCCCAATGATTGATTCGGCCAAGACAAGCCCCAAAAGATCTGCTCGTAAAAATTCTTCACTCCGTATTGCCAAAAACGGATCCCCCAATCAACATGGTTAAGAATATCAGGGTGATAGCCGCTCACAAAGATTAACAGCAAACGAATCCCTAGAGCTAAGCAAATAATTTTTTTAATTTTTGCCATTTCTGTCCTAAGTAGATAACGCTGTTCAGCAAATAGTGCCTGATTGTCCCGTGGTATTTTTTACTGCTTTCAATCAACCAGGCGTTGGGCTTTTGGCCCATCTTTTTACCAGTAGCACCGTGAAGATGAACAATTTCTGCCTTAGGTAGATAATAAACTCGGTAGCCTGCTTTCCAAAGACGGTGACAATATTCAATATCCTCAAAATAAATAAAAAAGCGTTCGTCTAAGAGGCCCACCTTCTCAATCACTTTTCGGGGAATCATCAGGGCCGCCCCAACTACTGCCTTCACGGCGCTGGGGCTGTTCCCTTGGGGAAAAAATTTAGAAAAAGCCCCGGGCTGATTTAGGAAAAACTCTTTTATTGCTCCGGAAAAAGAAGGAAACTGGTAGCAAGACGCCTGGATCGAACCATCTTTGTTAAGCAATCTTGGCGCCACAGCGCCGGCGCCTGAATTGTTCTCTAAAAAGGAAATCATCTTTTTTAAAGTTCCCTTTTTAACCATGGTGTCGCTGTTTAAAAGCAAAATGTATTTACCCTTAGCCAGTTTAATGCCCTGATTATTAGCCTTGGCAAAGCCTCGATTGGTTTGGTTAAGAATTAATTCTATTTTCTGATTTTCAGCCAAAGGCTTTAAGGCCTCAATGCTGCCGTCATCAGAGCCATTATCAACCACAATAACTTCTCTTTCTTCGCTAAGCGGAATGCTTTCCAAACAATTAAAAAGCAGTTTTTTGGTGTTAAAGTTGACGATTACAACTGAGAGTTCCATTTGCTTTTTTAATATTTCTGTCCCTGGCAAAACAAAGCCACTACTTGTTGATCAGTTAGTTTTCCTTTCGCTGCCCTCGGCTTACCATGACGACGATATTGAGCCAAAGCGCTAAAGATCACTTTAAGGTAATTAGGACCAAAGGTAGCTCTCAACATCATGCCGAAAATATTACTGAAACGCCACCAAAAGTTATCAATGTTCTTCCAGATAAAAAGAAGCTGATTCCTTTCTTTAATTAAAGTGACATAATCACGGCTAAACTTGGAAGTACTAGCTTCGTGCTCATGGCCGACAATCGCTTTTGGTTCCCAGATGATTTTAAAACCAGCTTTCCAGGCCCGATAACCTAGATCAAAATCCTCCCAATAAAAAGGTTCATAAAGAAGATCAAAGCCTCCTAATTGCCGCCAGAGGGATTTTCTTAAAACCATGCTCCCGCCACTTGCCCAAGCAGAAATATGGGGCTTTTTCGAGTAACCGCCAACGCCATGATGAATAAAGCCGCCTCGCCACCAAATTTGCGCCCAACCATATTTCTCTTCATTAAAAGAAACGGCAAAAACCTGAGGGTCTTGGAAATTTTTCAGGGCAGCTTCAAGAAAATCCTTTTGCGGCAACACATCGGTGTTAAGAAGAACGATGAACTCGCCTCTAGCTCTGTTAATTCCCTGATGGCAAGCCCGAGAAAAACCGAGATTCTCTTTATTAGCAATCAGCTCAATCCCCTTAATATTTTTTAAATAATTAAGACTATCGTCGCTTGAACCGTTGTCAATAATGATGATTTCTGTCCCCTTGGGCAAAACGGCCATGGTAGCAGGAAGATTTTTCCTAAGGAGCTTTTCCCCATTCCAATTGGCAATGACAACAGAAATATTGCTCTTAGCCATGAGAGATTTTAACCTTTTATTGGTTTAAAAACAATTTTTAAAAAGATCAGTAAAGAGATTAAAGAAATAATACTTCCTATCTTTAACCATTGATTTTCATAGTGGAAAAGAATTTTATGAACTCCTTTATCAACGTCTATGGCTTTAAAAGTTTTTTCAAAAGTTTTCACCTCCACAGCTTGGCCGTCTATTTTGGCTTTCCAGCCCGGAAAATAATTCTCTCTTAAAACCAGAGTTGTTTTTTCTGGCGATTCTACTTCGAACTGCCAGAGAGACTCGTCTTTTGCCAAAAGCTCAAGAGTCCCCTGACCATCAAGAAGGAAAAATGGCGGCCTAAAGCGTTGATTTTCTAGGACAACAACTGTTTTATCTTCAAAAGCTGTCTTCCATTTATTTAAATCAGTCCAAAAAGGAACCTCTCCCTCCTCGTCACTTACTCCCAAAACATTTCTCTTGATTACTAAAAGGTATTTCACTCCCCAATCGTCAAAAGAATCTTTATCGCTCTCCCATTCAACATAGCGAGAAGCATCTCCTCCAAGACCTCTTTCCTTTAAGTAATCCGCATAGGCCTGAGGATAAACAGGATCATAGCCGGCCATAGAATAAAAACCATAAGCCAACCACATATTCGGCGGCATGATTTCTCCTTTTTGCCTCTCAATCCTGAAAAACCCCTCCTTATATTTATCCTCTAAAAAGCTGATCACTGGAGTTTTAGGAAAATAGAGATCTTTTTTGGTAAAGGGCGTATATTTCCAACCAAAATAAAAACCCTCTAGCAGGGCCGCTATAATCAAAACCATGGCCAAGGGCTTTTTCAAGCAGCGCCAAAGCAATATCACTCCGCTCAGGCCGGCAAAACCTATTGGTAAAACCAGATTTCTTAAGGCAACCTTCGCGTTGGCCAAGAAATGGGGCACAAAAATCTCATCACCAGGAAAGATTAACTTTTTAAAGGTTAGCAGGGAAATCCCCAAGCCGAAAACGAAACCGAGGGAAATCCCCAGGAAAACGGCAAACACTTTTCTTAAAACAACTGGTTTCTGCTCCTGCCCCACAAATTCCTTAAGACCATAGGCTGCCAGAACCGAACCGGCAAAAGCAGTCATCATCATGCTTCTGGCAGCAGAAGCAGCAGAAAGCAAGGGGATTTTCAGAAAATAAATCAGAAAACCAATGGGGTATTTCAAGGTAAAGATAATTCCCAAGAAAAAGAGAAGAACAAAAGCTGTCTTTACCTCTTTCGATTTTTTCTTTTTTAGCAGCCAATTGAAAAAACCAAAAACCATTAGCACCAGGCTGGCATTGCCAAACCAGCAAAGGTATTCCTGGAAATTAAAACCGCCGCCCCAGTAGTTATAAGAGGCGGGGCTGCCGAAAAAGTTAGGGGCAAAAAGCAGGATAATAATTTTATAAAAAGGCAAGAAGCCAAAATCAACCGCCCGAAGATAATTTTCGCTGCCCCGGATAGAATGATTTAATATTTCCAAACTGGGCAATAAGACAAAGCTGGCGCTGAAAATTGATAAAAGGAAAATTAAAAATAGCGCCCTCAGACTCTTTTTGTTCTTGAGTAAGCCGCAATATAAAGAGAAAATAACGAAAACCAAGGTTGAATACATAAAAGTCTGGGGGTGACCGCCCAAAAGGGAGAAAAGCGTTGATAAGTAAAGCCCCCAGAAAAATAATCCTCTCTCGCCCTCAATGATCCGCTTGGCAAAAAAAAGCATTAAAGGCAGAAAAGCCAAAACCCAACCAACGGTTGCCCAAGTTAACCAACCAATGAAAAAGGCAGAAAAAGCAAAAGAGATGCTACCAAAAATGGCAGCCGTTTTATTTTTTAAGAGTTCGTTTAGAAAAAGAAAGTCAAAGCAGAGCATTAAAAGAAGCTGCAGAATGATGATTAAAGACATTGCCGTCAGCTGGTTAAAAAGAAAGTAAAGGATGTTTGCCGGAGAAAAAATAACAGAATGAAACCAGGGTGACAAAGGATAACCGCCCAAGGCGTAGGGATTCCAGATGCTGATTTTTCCTGATTTCAGGTTTTCTACTGCCCAGTTGCGCCAAGGCCAGAACTGAGAAACAGTATCAGAAAGAATTGGGTTTTTTACCGGCACCCCCACTTCATAACCCCATTTATAGTCAAGCCAGGGATAATACATTCCGGCAACAACATCTGAGGGGATCGGCGTTAAGCCTTTAAAAAAGAATTTCCAGAAGAAAATCAGGCAGATCATAAACAAGAAGATGAAATGAAAATTTTTTTTCACCTAATTAGTTCCCTTAAGGCTTGACAAAAATTTGATTTAGAAAATCTTTGTGCCTCAGAGAAGGCTCTCTTT
>CAZMUE010000026.1:0-8001 GCA_964569725.1 uncultured Gammaproteobacteria bacterium | reverse complement strand
CAGAAATTAGTAGTAAAAAGAAAAACCTGACCCCCGATATCAGTTTGCGAACCAGCGCTTTTAGTGTAATTACTGTTATGAATCCAGACATCCGCACCATTAACTGGAGTTATCCCGTCAGGCTCAGTCACCTTCACTTTCAAGATTAGGCTTGGGCTCGAAGAACTGTCAAAGACCTGACCGGCTGAAGTGGCATAAGTTGGCCTTGCATAACCGTCTACATAAGAAAAGCTTGGCCAAGCCAAATAAGTTCCCGCTACGCTAGGATTAATCACTCCAGAAAAATTCAGGGTTACCGCCGTATCTGCCGGAATAGCGTTGGTAAGACCATCAAAACCACCCCCGGCAGTGGGATTATCAACGCCACAAGCTGCGTAAGGATCGTTATATGGAGAATTAGTCCTCCAACCTAAAAGGCTACTCTGAGTGCCAACACCATCAATCGTCACACTATCAAGCGTGGAATTACAGAAATTGGCATATGAACCTTCACCCCCAACATATGTGTACAGATTAAAACCAATCCATGTTCCAGCCGGAACCTCTAAAGGGGAAGTAAAAACTACAGTATAGCCCACACCTGTTGATCCCAGCTCATAGCTTGTGGCCGTAAAACTGCTCACCGTAATATCGGTATTAGAATAGGCGGCTGTTTTTTTGGAGCTGAAAGAAAAAGGTAACTCATTCTGAAGCACCAAAAGGGTTCCCGAGAACAAAACAACTAAGAGCAGTAAAAACTTCTTTCTTGGCAACGTAATCTCAAATTAGAATATTTTTTTACCCCTGTCAATACCCAATTTTGTCATTACTTGGGTATAAACCGATAATGTTCGTTTGGCGGTTTTTTGCCAAGAAAACTCTTTAGCCTTTTTTAAACCTAGAGTAATCAATGTCTCTTTTTCTTTGATTGCTTTTTTAATCCCCTTTGCTAATTTTTCTGGAGAGGGCTTTACCAAAATTCCTGCTTTGCCAATTATTTCTGGCAACGGCCCTCTATCTGAACTGACGACCGGACAACCGCAAGCCATCGCCTCTATCACCGGCAAGCCAAAGCCCTCGTCAAAAGAAGGTTGGCAATAAACTGTCGCTAGATTGTAAAGCACCACCAGCTCGTCTGTGGCAACAAAACCAAGAGGTCTAATCAGATTGTTTTCTTTTGCTTCTTTTTGAAACCAAACCAAATCTTTGTTCTCTGGATGATCTTTATCAAAGTCTTCAGCCACAGCTTGTTTTCCTGCTATTAATAAAGGTATATTTAGAATCTTGCCAGCCTTCACCAGGCTAGGAATGTTTTTATTCCAATTAACATCGCCAACATAAAGGACAAATTTATCAGGAAGTTGGTGCTTTTCTTTAATCTTTTTGAACAAGATCTGGCTATCTATTTTTTTAAATTCTTTTCCAGCAGCCAAATAGATCACTTTGATTTTCTCAGCCGGATAATTAAGAATTTCAATAATGTCCTTCTTTGATGCCCGGGAATCAGTAATTATCGCTGCTGCCTTTTTTAAAAGACGTTTTTGCCAAAACCATCTTAAACTTGCTTTTATTCCCGGCGGATAATGGTCTGGGTATTTAAGAGGAATCAGGTCGTGAACAGTAACAATTAAAGGTTTTTTGTTTCCGCTGGGTAAAGAAAAAAAATAGGGACTAAAATAGGGAACGTGTAGGAGATCATACCCTTCTCTTTCAATTTCTTCTTTGCTTTTCAGCTCTTTGATCTCTATCTCCCGGAATTGCTTGAGTTCTGGCAAAAGCCTCTGGGTGTAAAAACCAACCCCTCTGATTTCATGACCAGTAAAAAGAGGGCTGATATCAAAACCGATGATTGGCTTTGCCATAAGAGAATTCTAACACAAAAAGAATTACAATCTGGGCAATTCTGTCATGTGAGTAAAAGCCATCTTTACTCTTCCCAAAACATCTAAGCGAGCGCCTTCGCCGTGAAGAAGAAAGGTTCCTTTCCTTCCTAAATCTAATGTCGTATATTCTGGAAACGAAATCACCCCTCTTATGTCTGTACCAGGAAAAAGAGAATTCTCTTCTGCCGTAGCTACTCCTGAAACATAACAGGTTCTCGCTTTTTCACCCTCACCTATTTCTATTTTTACTGGACTCATTTTTTCTTAAAAAGTAGCCTATTTTAAACTTATTCCCAATCAGAAGCAATGTTCACTTTGCCTTTTCCTGCCCGCCTCATTTCCCAAAACTTAACATAGGCCCAGAGATAATGGAAACCAGAAAAGAGAGAAAAAACAAAACCAGGAAAACCATCCATAAAGCCCTTGTGTCTAAAGAAAAGGAGAAACCAAGTTTTAAAAGGCAGCCAAGCCATATAGTCAAGAAAAGAAAGAAAACTGGTCTTCTCTTTCTTCTTTATCATCTGCTGCGCCTCCAAGGTTGAATATCTATTCTCTCTGGCTAAATAACGGGAAAAGGTCGGCGAACCATAATGAAGCAGATGCCCCCTAAGCCAGCCAACATTACCTTCTATCTCAATCTGCTCATGAACAGATTTACAAGGCAATTTGCCTTTACCTTTCCTAAAGAATCTAATCACTGGATCAGGATATTGACCAGTTTTTTTGAGCCATTTTCCCAAAAAGTAATTCTTCCTGGGTATCCAATAACCGGCAAACTCGTCTCCACCCTTTCCCTTGGCAATGCTTAAAATCTCTTCTTTAAGGTCTTTATCCACCACCTCATCAGCATCTAGTTGGAGAATCCATTCTCCTTGACAACGGTCAATAGCCATTTGTTTATTGTGGTGAAAAATGGGTTTATTGCTGGTTTCAATCACCAAGGCCCCATATTTTCTGGCAATTTCTCTCGTCTTGTCCGTTGAAGAACCGTCAACAAGAACAATTTCTTCAACCCAACCCTTAATTGAATCCAAACATCTGGCTAAATTTTGCTCTTCATTGTAGGTGGCAATTGCCACTGAAAGCTTAATTGGTTTCATAGATTCTTATCAAAGGAAACTCTTTAATGATTCTATCATTTTCTGCTGGCTGATTGGCAAAAACATATCTGCCAAAAGAGTTGACGGTGGAAAAGCCGAATTTGTCCGGCTCAGTTAATTTAATTTCTTTCTGAATCAGTTCTGGCGGATATTGAAGATAAAACAAGGCCATAATATAGGGCTGGTCATGATTGGTGACGATTTTAATTTTAGAAAAACGATTCTCGTTTTCTTTTATCCACCCGACGGCTTCTTTAAAATTAATTGGCCAAGCCTCGGGGTAGCGCTTTAAATAATGATTGAAATAACGGTCCTTCCAATAGAAAATGCCCCAAGCATAGATAATGACCAGAAAAATGATTGTCCAGGCTTTTCTCTTGGAAACCATAACTTTAATACCATTAGCAACCATGAAGCTCAAAGGAATTATCATTGATAAAGCCCTTAGGGCACTGGGCGCCTGAAAAGTCATTGCTGAGGCTAATGGAGCCACCCCCAGCCAAAGTAACGGTAAGTATCTGTTCCCCTTTTTTTCTCTTAGCCAAAAAGAAAGACCGATTATTAAAAGCGCGAATTCAAAAACGTGCATTACTCCCATATCTGGCAATTTACTTCTGGGAACCTCATCGCCGTCAATGAAAAGAAAACGGCCATCAAAATGGGAAAAATACTTTTCCACAAAAGAAAGGCCGTAGATAAGATAGCGATTATGGAGAAAGGTTACTACCAAGGCATCGGGATCAGAATGCTGAACTCGTAATTCATTAACTCGCCAAAGCGGACCGGTGTCGGCAAAGATGCCCACTCCAGAAAATCTCGTTGAAGCTCCTCCTCTTAAGAATGAAGAGGCCAATGGCAGAAGAAAGAGAATGCCAAAGCAAAGGCTGATAAAAACAGTTTTACGGTCTTGCCAAAGAGTTTTCCAATTAAAGACTAGAAGGCCGATCACCAGGGCAGGAATAACCAACCTGGCGCTATGATAGGTATACATGGCTAGGCTGAAACAAAAGACAGAGAGCAAAAGATGGCTAAGTCTCTTTTTCTGTCTGCCTGACTTAAAGAAAAGGTAAACCGCCAGGGTAATCAGGAAAAGAGCCGCATTGCTTTCCCAACCGCCGCGGGAAAAATGAAGGTGCCAGGGAGAAACCGCTAAAACAAAGGCCCAGATTAAACCTAATTTTTTATCCTGCCAAAGCAAGTCTGCCAAAAGGTAAACCAGATAAATGGTTAAAATTCCCATGATCGCTGAGGGCAACCTAATCGCCCATTCATTCGGTCCTAGACTGGCCACAAAAGGCAAAACTAAATAAAAATAGGCACCTGGTTTATCGTCGCCAAAAGATTTAAAATGAATCGGCCAAGATTCACCGTGCTCGTCTCTGCCTGTTTTAAGCAAAGACCAAGCGTTATAGCCAATAGCAGCTTCATCAGCATTGAGCGGCGGATAGCTCCCTAGGCGGTAAAGCCTTAACCCTGAGGCCAAAACCAGAATCGCTAATAAAAATATTTTTATCTTTAGATTATTCTTCATAGACATAAAAAGTCGCCTGGTTGTTGATTAAGCCTTTGGGCTCTAGGCCTAAAGGAATCTCCTCTTGCCTAAAGCCAGACCTAAGAATTTCGTCATGAGAAAAAACCAGTAGTCTTCCTGATTGACCGGTATTAGCATACCAATCTATAGACTTGAAAGTTACATTGCCAATCCTCTCTATCCTGCCAACATCACCAAATTTATTCTCCACCAATCGGGCTTCCTGTTGATATTTTTGCGGAGAGTATTTAGAAAAGAATAAATAGTAAATATAGGGCTGACCGTAAAAATCAGTCATCAAAACCGGCTGACCAGGATTGTTATGCTGATAGTCAATTACTGATTCGACTGCTTCTTTATAGCCGTAGAGCCAATCTTTAGGAGCTTTTTTGACTAAATGGTTAAAGTATAAATCAGACCAGTAAAAGAAATCTGCCAAAATGCCGAAGATTAAAAAGGCTAAGAGGAATTGCTTAACAATCCCCTTTCTGAGCTCCAAAACTGTTTTGAGAAAATAGCTGATTAGGACTGCCAAGGGCACGCTCATTGCCAAAGCCCTGACCCCGGAAATAATGTCTCTTGAGAACGCTGCTGGCAAGGGAGAAATGATTAGCCAATAGAGAAAGAAATTTTCTGGCCCTTTTCTTTTTTTGCTTAAGAAAATGGCCAGGCCCAGAAAAAAGAAGCCTAAGTTTAGATGACCAATGACACCAAAGTATGGCGCAGATTGACGAAGGTTGCTCCAATCTCCTTCAAAAGCTAAAAAGCGCGGCGAGAAATGATTGAAGTATCTGGTCAGCGAACCCCTGAGGAAATGAAGCCATTCACCATGAAAAACCAGAAAGCGGAAATTCGTTGCCTCAAGATCATCTTCAGCCAAAAGCCGAGCCGTTTCTTCTGCTGGCCGGTGGTAGGAAAAAAGACCCATTACCCTTAATCTGTTCTTGGCAGAGCCGGAAAATGTTTGCAAAAACCATAAACCCATTAAGATAACAATTATCCCTATACCCAAGAATTCTTTTTTGGGCCTGATCTTCTTGAGAAAAGCCAATCCCGATTGCAATCTAAAAACAAAAACCCCCAAAAGGATCAACGGCACCATCATTTTGGCTGCCTGGTAAGTCCAAAGACCCAATAAGGAGAAGAGCAGTCCCCAAAAAACGTTTTTGATCTCAAGGCTCTTGCCTTTGAAAAAGAAATAACTGGCCAGGATCAAAAAGCTAACCATTAAATTCGCTTCCCAAGCGCCCCGGGAAAAATGAATCTGCCAGGGCAAAAAGCTAAAAACTGCGGCAGAGAGCAAGGCTAATTTTCTGTCTTTAAAAATTTCTTTTACTAAAAAGAAAAGGAATAAAGGAGACAGGGAGCCAAGAATTATTGCCGGTAGGCGCACGGATAATTCATTAAGGCCGAAGATCACCACAAAAGGCATGCTTAAATAGACATAAAAACCCGGTTTATAGTCGCCAAAGGATTTAAAAACCATGGGCAAGAGTTTTCCGTATTCATCCCGGGCTGTTTTTAAAATCGAGTAGGCGTTATAACCCAAAGCCGCTTCGTCCCAAAGCAAAGGCGGATAGCAACTGATTCTATAAAACCTGATTAGGAAACCAAGAGTAATTATTAAAATCAGAATCAGGCCAATAATAAATCTTGTTTTTCGCTTCATTTTTAGGGCATGTACTCGACCACCTCAAAAGCCTTATCTTCGTTTAAGAAATTCATGGTTTTAAGCAACTTACCTGGCTCCAGCCAGTTTTCTGGAGCCGTGATTAACAAAACCCTCTGCTGGCTGTCTCGACTTTTTATTTTCTCCTTTACCTCCCAGTCATTCCAAAACTCAAACTTGTCAAAAGCATCTACCCAATACCAATTAGCATGATAATCCCAAACTTTTTTCGGATCGTCTTGATAATAACTTGGCTCCCATGGCCACCAAAAAAGAATGAATTCGTGGGGCTCGCCGTATTTTTTAGTAAAAACAATCTTGTCATACTTACTGTAATTCTCCTTGACAAAAGAAACTGCTTCCCGATAGCCGTCCTGCCAGGCCCAAGCATAATGGGGTCGATAGATCTGCCAGTAATTTTTCCACCAAAAAATAGCATTAACCGTAATCCCGATTACAAAAACCAATAAAAGCAGTTTGCCGCCTGTCTTTGACTTTTTCTTTAACCAGTTCATAGTCTGCCAGAGGCCCAAACTGGAAATAACTAGAGGCAAGGGCAGGGCCAGAATGGTTCTCAGAACATGAGGAGCATCCTTAGTCATGGCTGAAGGCAAAAAGGCAATTAAAAACCAAAAGATCAGGAACCAGCATCTCCTTTTCAGAAGCCAGATAAAACCAATGACCAGAAAAGGCAAGGTAATCGCTGGCAGAAGACCAAAGTCAGGCAAAGAAAATTGATAATGGCTGCCACCCTTAAAGAACAGGAAGCGGGGATCAAGATGCTTAAAGTAATTCTTAAAAGTATAGGTAAGAAAGTAAACCGGCCGGTTATAGAGAAGGCGGGTAAGGATTTCCGGCAGCTCAGAACCGAGCCTTTTTTCAATGATCTGATTAACAGCCCCCTGGTCTACGGGAGAAACCCAGAAAAAACGGGCTCCGGCCGATTGGTCAAGAAACTGAAATAGGGCCGGCAAACAAAGAATAATTAATAAGAAGCTGGAAACAAGAAGCTTTATAACCTTCTTTCTTTTGATGGCATTAATCAAGGCAAAGACAAAAACCAAAGGCACTAGAATCCTGGCAGAGTTGTAGGCATAAAGGGACAATCCCCAGAAAAAGAAAGAAAGCAGCAAGTCCCTGATCTTCCATTTTTGCTGCCAGTTAAGGAAAAAAAACGCTCCTGAGGCAAAAAGCATTGCTCCCAAATTAGCCTCTACGGCGATTCGGGAAAGAAAAAGCCCCCAGGGGCTCACGGCTGTTAAAAAAGCTGCCAGCAAAGAAACCGTCTTGTTCTTAAAAACTCTCAGGCTGACCAAGTAGGCCAAGAGGATCAAGATCGTTCCCGAAAGAATAGAAATCAGGCGGACGCTTAGGGGATTTAGGCCAAAAACAGCGACCGGAATCATTGTCAGATAAATATAAAGGGGTAGTTTAAAATCGCCGTAGCAACGAAAAATCAAGGGGAGCCCTATCCCCCACTCGTCTTCGCTAGTTTTCAAAATTGAATAGGCATTAAAACCATGAGAAACCTCATCCCAATTTAAGGAAGGGGGATTGTCGTTAATCCTGAAAATCCTTAACGTTAGTCCCAGAATCAAAAGCAAAAAAAGAACAACTGCTTCTCTGCTGATTTTCTTTACTTTTTTAAAAGGCCAGAACATCTTTTGTCGTCTTTTCGGTTTTAAAAACTAAAACTGCTTTTTCTCCATTAGGATATTTTACTTCATAAAAGCTATTCTTCTCTGGAAATTCTTGAGGCCGGCCGATAAGAACGGCATTTTCTATTTTAGAATCAGAGGCCCAGTTAATTTCTCTAAAAATAAATTTTCCCAAATAATA